>JADGON010000297.1 GCA_017882945.1 Acidimicrobiia bacterium
CGCGCGGTGCTGCCCGACGACGAGGGGCTGCTGGTGCGGCTGCGCAAGCAGATCCCTCCCGGGGCCGGGCTCGGCGGTGGATCCGCGGATGCGGCCGCGGTGCTGAGGATCTGTGCCGACACGTTCGCGCTCGACCCCGCGTCCGTCGCGGCGGCGGCCGCGGCGATCGGCTCGGACGTCCCGTTCTGCCTGCACCAGGCCCCCGCCTGGATGCGGGGTCGCGGCGAGATCATCGACCCGGTGGCACTGGCCGGGCCGCTGCGGGTGCTGATCGTCGTGCCGCCGTTCTCGATCGGCACCGCGGCCGTGTACCGCGCGTGGGACGAGCTGGGTGGGCCCTGCCACGGCCGGGCGATCGCGCCACCCGCAGCCGTCGCCCACCTCGTCGACGAGCTCGCGAACGACCTCGAACCGGCCGCGGAGCTCGTCGAGCCGAAGCTGGTCGGATTCCGGGACGCGCTCGAGGCCGCGGCGGGAGCTCCGGCACTCCTTGCCGGCAGTGGCTCGGCGTGCTGGATCCCGTTCGAGGATCCCGACGAGTGGCGGGCCGCGGCGACCCGGGTGGAGGCGTTCCTTGAAGTCCCCGCGCACCTCGGGATGGCGCTCACGCCCGAATAGACCGGCCCCGGACGCGTCGGGAGCCGCCCGGAGGCGGCTCCCAGAGTGCTGTTCGGGCGACCGGTCGAGGCCTTTCGGCTACCGGCCCTGCTGCCGACGCTGCCAACGCGTCTTCTTCAGAAGCTTCTTGTGCTTCTTCTTGCGCATGCGCTTGCGGCGCTTCTTGATCAGGGAGCCCATGAGGCTGCGGACGCTACTCGGGGTCCGTTGCGCTGTCACATTCAGTGCCCGAACAGCGCACGGGGCGGTCAATGGGTCGCGGTAAGGTCGATCGGGTCGGTCGGGGGTGGTGTAACGGCAGCACGGGGTCCTTTGGAGTCCCAAGTCGAGGTTCGAAACCTCGCCCCCGAGCACCGGAGCAACCCGGGACCCAAGGATGGTGCGAGTGGGATGGACGATGCGATGAGTGGCTACCGGCCCTTGGCTGCCGTGGTCCTCGCGGCGGGCGAGGGAACGCGGATGCGCTCCGAGACGCCGAAGGTGCTCCACCCTCTGTGCGGGCGCCCGATGTTGCTCCACGTCGTCGACGCGCTCGTCGCCTTGCCCCTCGAGCGCATCGTGATCGTCGTGGGCCACGGCGCCGAGCGGGTCACCAAGACGCTCCAGGAGCAGATCGCCAGCGAGATGCCGATCGAGTTCGTCGAGCAACGCGTCCAGCGCGGCACCGGGGACGCGGTCAGTGTCGCCCTCACCGCCTTCTCGGACGAGCCCGACCTCGACGGCGACGTGCTCGTGATGCCCGGTGACGCGCCGCTCGTGCGCCCGGAGGTCCTTGCCCGCCTCGCCCGCGATCACCGCGAGGCGGATGCAGCCGCGACGCTCCTCACGGCCGAGCTGGACGAGCTGACCGTGGACTTCGGACGGATCGTGCGGGACGACAAGGACCGGGTCGATCACATCGTGGAGAAGACCGACGCCACCGCCGAGGAGCTCGAGATCGCCGAGGTCAACACGTCGATCTACTGCTTCCGGCGTGGATTGCTCGCTCCGGCGCTGCGGCGGCTGAGCCCCGAGAACGCCCAGGGCGAGTACTACCTCACGGATGCCGTCTCGGTGCTGCGCCAGGCCGGCCACGGGGTGCTGGCCGTGCCGGCCGGGGACCGGACCGCGGCGATGCACGTCAACGACCGGGCTCAGCTCGCGGCCGCCGAAGCCGAGCTCCGCGCGCGCATCAACCTGCGGTGGATGCGCGAAGGCGTGTCGATGGTGGATCCGGCCTCGACCTACGTCGACGCCGCGGTCGAGCTCGAGCCCGATGTGCGCCTGCTCCCGGGAACGATCCTCGAGGGCCGCACCGTCATCAGCTCGGGCGCGATCGTCGGTCCGGACACCCAGCTCGTCGACACGATCGTCGGCGAGCGCGCGGTGGTCCGTCAGACGGTCGCGCGCGAGTCGGAGATCGGTGACGACTGCACGGTCGGTCCGTTCGTCTCGCTCCGGCCGGGGACCCGGCTCGCGGCCGGGGCGCACGTGGGCACGTTCGTCGAGACGAAGAACGCCGAGATCGGCGAAGGGGCCAAGGTGCCGCACCTGTCCTACATCGGGGACGCCGAGATCGGTCCCCGGGCCAACATCGGCGCGGGGACGATCACCGCGAACTACGACGGCCGCGAGAAGCACCGGACCGTGATCGGGGCCGACGCGCGCATCTCCTCGAATACGGTGCTGGTGGCGCCGGTCGAAGTCGGTGAAGGTGCCTACACGGGTGCCGGTGCCGTCGTGATCCGGGATGTCCCACCGGGTGCGCTCGCCAAGGGTGTGCCGGCACAGATCGAAGAAGGTTGGGCGGAACGCCGCGCCGAGCGTGATGAGAAAGGCGACTGATGGAGCTGGTCACCAAGAAGCGGCTGTTGCTCTTCGCCGGGTCCGGGAATCCGGAGCTGAGCAAGGAGATCGCAGCCAACCTGAAGCTGCCACTCGGCGACATCAAGCTCTCGCGCTTCGCGAACGGCGAGCTCTACTGCCGGTACGGCGAGAGCGTGCGGGGCGCGGACGTGTTCCTGCTCCAGAGCTACTGCAACCCGATCAACGACCGGATCATGGAGCAGCTCATCATGATCGACGCGGCGAAGCGCGCTTCGGCCAAGCGCATCACGGTCGTCGCCCCGTTCTACGGGTACTCGCGCCAGGACCGGAAGGCTGAGGGCCGCGAGCCGATCACCGCGCGTCTCGTCGCGGACATGCTCACGGTCGCCGGCGCGGACCGCGTCGTCACCGTCGACCTGCACACCGGTCAGATCCAGGGCTTCTTCGACTTCCCGGTCGATCACCTCACCGCGGTGCCGCTGCTCGCGGACCACATGGCCCATGACCTCGACAGGAGCCACCG
>JADGON010000298.1 GCA_017882945.1 Acidimicrobiia bacterium
CGATCAGAGCGCGGACATGCTGGCGCTGGCGCGAACCCGGGACGGCGTCTACGAGGCCGTCATCGAAGGGCGCGCCGAGCAACTGCCATTTCCGGACGCGACGTTCGACCACCTCAGCTTCACGTATCTCCTGCGCTACGTCGAAGATCCCGCCGCCACGATGAGGGAGCTGGCTCGGGTCGTGAAGCCCGGCGGTCGGGTGGCGATGGTCGAGTTCGGCCTGCCGGGTGGCGTCTGGCGCCCGCTGTGGTGGCTCTACACGCGCGTCGGGCTTCGGTTGGGCGGGCGCCTCTTCTCGGCGAAGTGGTCCGCGGTAGGCGCGTTTCTCGGTCCGAGCATCGAGCGCTTCTACGCCCAGCACCCGCTTTCAGCCGTCGTGCAGTACTGGCGCGACGCCGGGCTCGGCGACGTGCAAACCCGTCGGATGAGCGTTGGGGGCGGCGTCGTCATGAGCGGCACGAAGCTGGCTTCGCCCGCCGAGTCCGGGGTAGCGCCGGCCCGCTCCCCCACTCCGGCCGCGATGGCGCCGGCGTTCTACGCCACCCGCGGCGGCGGCTGGCGCGACTACTGGACGCTTCTCCACCCGCCATACACCGTATGGCATCTCTCGTACGTGCTCCTGGGAGCGGCGCTCGCACCCTCTCCCGACCCGAAGATCGTGGCCGGTGCGCTCGTTGCGTTCGGGCTCGCCGTCGGGGTCGGCGCCCACGCCTTCGACGAACTCCACGGGCGGCCGTTGCGCACGCGGATACCGTCGCCGGTGCTCGCGGTCCTCGGCACCGCGGCGCTCCTGGCCGCGGTCGCGATCGGCATCGTCGGGGTGACGATGTTCGGTCCTCTCTTCCTACTGCTGGTGGCCCTGGGCGCGTCGACGGTCGTCCTCTATGGGCTCGAAGTGCCCTTCGTGCACTCGGACGTGGGCTTCGCGGTCGGGTGGGGCGCGTTCCCAGTGGTGGCGACCGCGTACGCGACGGGCGCTCATCCGGTTCCGATCGTTCTTGCGGCCATCGCGGCCGCGCTCCTGAGCCTGGCGCAGCGACGACTCTCCACTCGCGCGCGCTCGATCCGCCGCCGCGCGGTGAGCATGAGCGGCGAGATCGTCTACTCGGACGGCTCAAGCGAGTCTATCGACGCTGGCGCCCTAATCGGGGCAGCCGAAGGAGCACTGGCGATCTTGTGGCTCGCGGTCCTTTCCGTCTCAATCGCGGTGCTGCTCTCACGCTGGCTCTGACGGGTCCACACGGGCACAATTGGCCCATGCCGTACGACCTCGAACGGTTCCTTGAGGCGCAGCAGGACGTCTACGAATCCGTGCTCGCTGAACTCCGGCGCGGACGCAAGACCGGCCACTGGATGTGGTTCATCTTCCCTCAGGTCTCCGGCCTCGGGTACAGCTTCATGTCCCAGCGTTTCGCCATTTCATCACTGGATGAAGCCCGCGACTATGTCGCGCACCCGATCCTCGGTTCTCGCCTGCGCGAGTGCGCGAGAACAGTCCTGGAGACCAACGACCGCACCGCGGAAATGATCTTCGGATCGATCGATGCGTTGAAGCTCCGCTCGTGCATGACGTTGTTTCACCGGGCCGCGCCAGACGAGCTCGTCTTCACGCAGATCCTGGACCGCTACTACGGCGGCGTCGCAGACTGGGCGACGGACGCGAGGCTCGGAGCCGGCCCTACGGCATCGTAAAGGCGAGAACCCAGGGCCCTTGGAGCCGGATCTGCTTGTCCAGGGTGCCATCAACCATCTGGTCCCCGACCTCCTCGGTCACGGTCACAATCCAGTCTCCGGACGCATTGTCGACACCGTGCGACGTCCAGACGGTCACTGCCGGCCCGGCCGCAATCGAACCCGTCACGCCCGTCACTCCGAAGTCTTGGCCGGCGTGGCGTATGGACACGATCGGCGCCCATCCGGTGCCGTTCGCCGGGAGGCCGGTTACGCCGAGATCCAGCTTCACGGTCGATGCCGACGCAACTATCCGGTCGAGGGTGAAGGTGACGCCGTTGCTCTCGGCGACCGCATGCGGAGTCGCCTGCGACCCACCACCCACGGTGAGCTCGAACGAGAACGAAGCGTCGACCTTGACCTCATGCCAGGGCCACCAGGTCCCATCGGCGCCCACTGGCGCCAGCGACGTCCCGCCCTCGAGTCCAGGCCCGCCTTCGGTCACGGGTGGGGTCGTTTGGTCGCGGACCGAGACTGCCGGTATTGACACAGTGAACACCCTTCGACCCGGGGTCGCCGGGCCGGGCATGGGCTCGAACCAGAACAGGTTGGCGGCCACAGAGGCATCCTCTGGACTCGACATGCCCATCCCTACCTCCCACTGACCGCCGAAGCTGTCGCTCACAGTCGCTTGATCTACACCGACCTGCGACCAGCCTCTGTTTTGCTCGTCGACCACGGTGACCCCGACCAGCATCCTGTTCGCGTCCGCATAGACCCGTTCGAGGGTGAGACGGTAGCCGTCGACCGTCTTGATGAGCCCGAGGTGCTCGGCCCGTTGCCAGGCAAGACCGCCGGCTTCGTCGTAGAAATGGAGGACGCCGCCGGCCGCAGCCGCGGTCACCATCACGACCGCCAGGAGGACCGGGATCAGGGCGAGACGACGTCGACGTTGATTGGCAGGGCGCGGATCGGCGGAACTCGACTGTTGCCGGAGTTGGATCGCCGCCGAGACGCGATGCTCGAGCCGGGCAGCAAGGTGGGCCGGAATGTCGACCGCATAGGCGTCGGTGAGGCGGGACTCGAGAGCCTCGGTATTTGCGGTGCCGGGAACGTCATGCATCTTCACGGAAGGACTCCCTCAGGGCAGCGAGCGCACGGCTCAGGAGCTTCTGGGTTGCGGCTTCGCTCTTGCCGAGCGCGCCGGCGATTTCGCGGGCGGTGAGACCGCCCGCATAGCGAAGACCGATCGCGTCTCGCTGGACGGC
>JADGON010000299.1 GCA_017882945.1 Acidimicrobiia bacterium
ACTCGCCACGCAGGTAGACGAACGCGAGGTTGCACTTGATCGCGAACGCCGCGATCGCGATGCCTTCGACGAGCTGGTGCGGATCGCGCTCGATGAGCATGCGGTCCTTGAACGTCGACGGCTCACCTTCGTCGGCGTTGACGACGAGATAGCGCGGGAACGAGTCGGGGGGCAGGAACGACCACTTCTGACCGGTCGGGAAGCCCGCGCCGCCCCGCCCGCGCAGACCCGAGAGCTTCACCTGCTCCTGGACGTCGGCCGGGTCGTTCGCCGCGAGCACCTCGCGCAACGTGGCGTACGCGCCCGATGCGGTCGCACCGTCGATCGTCCACGAATCATCCGGCCGGTCGTGCAGCCGCTTCGTCACGTACCGCGTCTCGACAACGCTCATCGCTGCGCTCCGCGCCCATGGGTCGCTGCTCTCCGCGTGGAGCCGATCCCGCAACCGTTGCGATTCATCGCTGCGCTCCCGAGATGGTCCGGGGCGTGCGGCGGCCGGCCTTGTAGTCGTCGACGAGGGCTTCGGCGATCTCGGGTGTGAGCTGCTCGTGGTACTCGTAGTTCACCTGGAGCGCGGGGGCGCCGCCGCAGGCCGCGAGGCACTCGACCTCTTCGACCGTGACGTCGTCGTCGTCGCCGTAGCGCTCCGTGAGATGGCGGAGGATCGCGGGGCCGCCGGTCACGAGGCACGTGACGTTGGTGCACACCGACACGAGCAGCGAGCCGCACGGCCGGCGCTTGAACATCGTGTAGAAGGAACAGGTGCCCTGCACCTCGGCCGGCGTGACACCGGTGAGGACGGCGATCTCTTCCATCGCCTCGGCGGTGAGCCAGCCGTCCTGATCCTGCGCGAGGTGCGCGAGAGGAAGGATCGCCGACTTCGGGCGCGGGTACCGGGCGACGATGTCGCGGGCACGCGTGAGGTTCACGTCGGAGAACGCCATCGCTAGCGGTCGACCTCCCCCATGATCGGATCGATGCTCGACACGATCGCGACGGCGTCGGCGACCAGGCTGTCCTTGACCATCGGGCCCATCGACTGCAGGTTGTAGAACGACGGGCCGCGGATGTGCATGCGCACCGGCTTCCCCGATCCGTCGCTCACCATGTAGCAACCGATCTCGCCACGCGGCGACTCGACCGAGGTGTACGTCTCGCCGGCGGGAACCTTGAAGCCCTCCGTGAACAGCTTGAAGTGGTGGATCAACGCTTCCATCGACTCGTCGATGCGGGCGCGCGGCGGTGGCGTGACCTTGCGGTCCTGCACGCGGAAGTCGCCCGACGGCATCTTCGCGACGCACTGACGCACGATCTTGACCGACTCGAGGATCTCGTAGAGCCGGATGCGGTAGCGGTCGAAGACGTCGCCGTTCTCGGTGAAGATCACGTCGAAGTCGACATCGTCGTACGCGAGGTACGGCTGGGCCTTGCGCAGATCCCAAGCGAACCCGGTCGAGCGCAGGATCGGCCCGGTGATCGAGAGCGCGAGGCACTCCTCGGTGGTGATCCGGCCGATGCCCACGGTGCGTTCGAGCCAGATCGGGTTCTCCGACAGCAGCGCGTCGTAGTCGGCGACACCGGCCTCGACGAGGTCCATCGTGTCGGCAACGTGCTCGCGCCAGCCGTCGGGGAGGTCGGCGGCGACGCCACCGGGCCGGATGTAGTCGTGGTTCATGCGCAGCCCGGTGATCGTCTCGAGCAGGCGCAGCACCTCTTCGCGTTCGCGCCACCCGTAGAGCATCATCGAGACCGCGCCGATGTCCATACCGTTCGTGGCCTGGAACAGCAGGTGCGAAGAGATGCGGTTGAGCTCGACGAGCATCATCCGCATCCACGTGGCGCGCGGCGGGACCTCGATGTCGAGCAGGCGCTCGATCGCGGTCGCGTAGACGAGCTCGTTGGAGAGCGGCGACGCGTAGTCCATGCGCGTGACGTTGGTCGCGCCCTGCACGTAGGTGAGCTCCTCACCGGTCTTCTCCATACCGGTGTGGAGGTACCCGATGACGGCCTTGGCCCGCACGACCTCTTCGGAGTCGAGCTCCATCATGATGCGCAGCACGCCGTGCGTCGACGGGTGCTGCGGGCCCATGTTGATGACCATCGTGTCGCCGAGCTCGTCGCCCGGCCACGTGCCGCCGGTGAGCACCAGCTCGCGCGCGCGGGTGTGCAGCTCCTGCGCGCCTTCACCCGTCTGGCGCTCGAGCCGCGCTTCGTCGTCGGGGATCCGGTGATCCGGGTGCTGCTCGTCGGGCTGGATGCGTGCAGTCATCGCGGCCTCGGATCGCCCTTGAAGGTGACCGGCACGCGCGCGGAGGGGTCGTCCTTGCGCAACGGATGACCCGACCAGTCGTCGGGCATCAGGATGCGCACGAGGTCGGGGTGGCCGTCGAAGGTGATCCCCATGAGGTCGTAGACCTCGCGCTCGGGGAAGTTCGTGCCCGGGTACACACCGGTCAGCGACGGCACCGACGGGTCGGAGGCGGGCACCTCGCAGATCAACCGGATGCGCCGGTTGCGCGTGTGCGAGAGGAAGTTGGCGACGACCTCGAACCGCTCGGGCACGAGACCCGGCGGCTGGTGGCGCACACCGTCGACGAGGTGGTCGACGGCGGTCACGTCCATGCACATCGTGAACTGCTCGTCGTCGCGCAGGTATTGCGCGGCGTCGGCGAGCTGCGAACGGTCGACGTAGACGACGCTCTGCCCGTGCGAGGAGAAGAAGACCGCACCCGGGAAGCGGTCGCAGAGCGCGGCGGCGACGTCGTCGTCGGGGCGCGTGAGCGCCTCCGGCTCGCCCTCGTGATCTGGTTCACGAACTTCGTCGGACATGTGCTCTCGGCCGGTTGTCGAACGGAGGGGGCAGGCTCAGGTGGTGGCGGGCTCGAGCGTGACGCCCGCGCCGCCGTGCGAGGTGGCTTCGCGGCGCTTCAGGAGCTCGCCGGTGCGGATCATCTCGTGGAGGGTGAGGATTCCGTGCATCAGCGTCTCGGGCCCGGGCGGGCAGCCGGGCACGTAGACGTCGACCGGGACGATCTGGTCGACGCCCTGCACGATCGCGTAGTTGTTGAACATCCCGCCGCTGCTCGCGCACACGCCCATCGAGATGACCCACTTGGGCTCGACCATCTGGTCGTAGACCTGACGGAGCACCGGCGCCATCTTCTGGCTGACGCGACCGGCGACGATCATGAGATCGGCCTGGCGCGGGCTGGCACGGAAGACCTCCATGCCGTAGCGGGCGAGGTCGTAGTGCGCGGCGCCGGTGGCCATCATCTCGAGCGCGCAGCACGCGAGCCCGAACGTGGCCGGGAACACCGAGTTGCGGCGCGCCCAACGCACGAGATCCTCGAGCTGTCCCGTGAGGAAGTTGTGACCGACCTGCTCGAGTCCCATCGCTCGTTCCTTCAGGCGGCTTCGTGCTCGGGCGCCGCGGTGGGCGCCGCCGGATCGAACACCGCGCCGGCCGACCGGCGCACCGGGCCGATGCCCGCGGACAGCCGGCGTTGCACCGGACCCCACGCCAGCGCGCCCACCGACAGCAGGTACGCGAACGGGATGAGCAAGCCGAAGACGAAGACACCCATCGCGATCAGACCGAACAACCCGAGCTGCCGGAACACCGTGACGAAGGGATAGAGGAACACGATCTCGACATCGAGCACGATGAACGCCATCGCGACCAGATAGAACTTGACCGGGAACCGCTCCGCCGGCTCGACCTCGGGCACGATCCCGCACTCGTACGGGGACTGCTTGGCGGAGTTGGGCGCCTTCGGACCGAGCAGACCCGACGCCACGAACGACACGCCGACGAAGGCGAAGACGAGGGCGATCATCAGCAGGATCGGCAGATAATCGTTCACGGCCGGAGCGTATCGCCTCCACCAGCCGGAGCCGAAGACGAACAGTGGCGGTACCGAGACCGGCTCAGACGCGTCGACCGGCTCAGGCGGGGGTGAGCGCGACGATGCGCTCGACGATCTTGTACGCGGCCTCGGCCGGACCGATCTCGTCGGGGCGCAGCAGGTTGGCCATGATCCGCAGCACCCACTCCATCAGCGGCCGGCTCTGCATACCCACCCGGGTGAGCTCCCGCATCACGGCCGGGTTGCCGATGGCCGCGACGAACGTGCGGGCCACCTTGAAGTAGAGGCCGTAGACCTGCTCGACGCGCTGGGTGTAGGTCTGCAGCGCCAGGCCGTCGTCGGTGGCCAGGGCGAGGTCGACGGCGTCGGCCGCGAGGCGGCCGGTCTCGTACGCGATCGAGATGCCCTCGCCGTTGAAGGGGTTCACCGAGCCGGCGGCATCGCCCGCGACGACGAAGTTCGGGCCGACTGCCGGGTGCACCGAGGTGCCGGTGGGCAGCTTGCCGCCCGTCGGTGCGCCCGTGGAGGTGTCGGGCCCGATCCCCCACCGGGCGGGGGCGGTGTCGCAGAACGCCTCCATCAACTTCGAGGTGTTCACGTCCTTCCAGCCCCGGAACGTCGAGAGCAGGCCCACTCCCACGTTCACCGTGCCGTCACCAACCGGAAAAATCCACCCATAACCCGGCAAATGGTTGCCGTCGCGATCGCGGAGGTCGAGATGGCTCTCGATCCACGGCTCGTCGTGGTACGGACTGGTAAAATAGCCGCGAATCGCCATGCCCAGGGGGTAGGAGCGGTCGCGTGACGTGCCGAGGGCGCGGCCGAATCGGGAGTTGGCGCCGTCGGCGACGACCACGTACCGGGCCCGGACCTCCTCGGTGGTGCCCGTCTCGCCCCGGCGCACCACGGCGCCGTCGAGGACGCCGTTCACGAGCGTGGGCGCGATCGCCTCCGCCGCAGGCCAGAGCGTCGCGCCGGCCTTCACCGCGGCGTCGGCGACCATCTGGTCGAGCTCGCGGCGCCGCACCACGTAGCCGTAGCTCGGGAAGTCGGGATGGGCCGGCCACGGCAGCTCGAGGGTGACACCGTGCGCGATCGAACGCAGCCCGTCGAACCGGTGGAACTCCGAGAGCGGGTCGGCGAGACCCATGTCGTGCAGCTGGCGCACGGCCCTCGGGGTGAGCCCGTCGCCACAGGTCTTCTCGCGCGGAAAACGCTTCTTCTCGACCACCAGCACCCGCCGGCCGCGCTCCGCGAGCCAGTAGGCCGCGGCCGCGCCCGAGGGCCCCGCGCCGATCACGAGGACGTCGTAGCGATCGCTCGTGCGTTCGTGCATGTCCCATGGTCGCACGCTCCCGATCGCCGACGCCCACCGGCCCTGTTCAACAATGTGCCCACGCCTCATCTAGCGTGGTAGCAATCACGTCCACGGACGGAGGAGATCGGGGAGCGTCCAATGCTCGCGGTGCACA
>JADGON010000300.1 GCA_017882945.1 Acidimicrobiia bacterium
AGCCGGGTGTTCACCCCGAAGGCGGTGGCGGAGCTCGAGCCGCTCGTCCGCGACCTCGTCACCAAGTACCTCGACCCGCTGGTGGGCGAGCGGTCGTTCGACCTGGTCGCCGACTTCGCGGGGCCGTTCCCGGTCGAGGTGATCTCGGCGATCCTCGGGGTGCCCGAAGGCGACCGCCAGCAGATCCGGCACTGGACCGACGAGATGCTGCACCGCGAGCCGGGTGACCCGAAGCCCACGCAGGCCGGGATAGAAGCCGGTCTCCACCAGATCGTCTACCTGTACGAGCTGGCCAAGGAGAAGCGCCGGCACCCGACCGACGACATGCTCTCCGGCTTGGTGGAGACGGGTCTCTCGGACGAGGAGGTCGCTGCGTTCGGCGGACTCCTCGCGGCCGCGGGGAGCGAGACGGTGACGAAGCTCGTCGGTGGCGGTGTCGTGCTGTTCGAGCGCAACCCGGCGGAGTGGGCGAAGACGCTGGTCGATCCCGCGGCGTTGGGCGGCGCGGTCGAGGAGATCCTGCGCTACTGGGCCCCGTCGCAGTACCAGGGTCGGCGCAGCACGACCGCGTCGGAGTGGCACGGCGTGACGATCCCCGCGGACGAGCCGGTGCTGTTGCTCACCGGCGCGGCGAACCGCGACGAGCGCGCCTACGAAGATCCGGACCGCTTCGACATTGGCCGGCCGATGCAGCTCTCGGTCGGGTTTGGCCACGGCATCCACAGCTGTCTCGGAGCCGCACTCGCGCGACTGGAGAGTCGCGTCGCGTTCGAGGAGATCGGGAAGCGCTGGCCCGAGTACGTGGTCCAGGACGACGGCCTCCGCCGCGTCCAGATGGCCAACGTCGCCGGCTACTCCAACGTCCCCGTCACCGTCCCCACCTGACTCGACCCCCAAGCTCGTACGGTTCCGTGCTTTCGGCGTCGCCTACCCACGAATACGTGGGTACGTGACGCCAAAACGGATCTGGGGCGGGGGTTACTTGCGGGGGAGGCCGAGGATGCGGGTGGCGAGGATGTTCTTGTTCACCTGGGTGGTGCCGCCCGCGATGGTGAGCGCGCGCATGTAGACGCGGTCGCGCCCCCAGGAGCCCGCGTTGGCATCCGCGCCGAGCACGTCACCTGCGACCTCGCCGAGATGCTGCTCGGCCTCGCTCCAGACGAGCTTCGCGATGCTGCCCTCAGGTCCGACATCCCGGCCGTGCATCGCACCCGAGATCGCGCGCTCGCTGACCAGCTTGAGGAGCTCGCCCTCGAGGTACAGGCGGGCCAGCCGCTGGCGCAGCACCGGATCCTTGGCCGCGCCGTTCTCCTGCGCGGCATCGAGCAGGTTCCGGATCTTGCCCCGGAGTCCCAGGTGCAGGTTGGCCACGGTGCCGCGCTCGTAGGCGAGCGTCGTCATGGCGACGCGCCATCCTTCGTTGCGCGGCCCGAGGAGCGCCGTGCGCGGCACCAGGACGTCGGTGAAGAAGATCTCGTTGAACTCCTTCTCACCCGTGATCGTGATCAGCGGCCGGACCTCGACGCCGGGCAGGGTCATGTCGACGAGCAGGCACGAGATGCCGCGGTGCTTCGGCGCGGTCGGGTCGGTGCGCACCAGGAGCTCGCACCAGTTGGCGAGGTGGCCGAGCGTGTTCCAGGTCTTCTGGCCGTTGACGACGAAGTGGTCGCCATCGAGCACTGCGGTCATCTTCAGCGACGCGAGATCGCTTCCCGCATCCGGCTCGGAGAACCCCTGGCACCAGATGTCGTCACCGCGCAGCATGCGGGGGAGCAGGTCCCGCTTCTGCTCCTCGGTGCCGTGCTGGATGATCGCCGGGGCGATGTTCGAGAGGCCGAGCGGGTTGAGCGTCCCGGGTGCACGCGAGCGGTGCATCTCCTCGGCGAAGACGACCTGCTCCATGATTCCCGCACCGCGCCCGCCGTACTCCTCGGGCCAGGCGATCGCCGCGTAGCGCGCTTCCGCGAGCTCGCGGTTCCAGGCGCGCAGCGTCGCGAGCCGCTCCGGATCCATCTCCATGGAGAACCCGATGCCGTTGCCGCGGTACGTGTCGGTGAGGTGCTCGTCGAGCCACGCGCGGAACTCGGCGCGAAAGGCTTCGGCTTCGGGCGGGTAGTCGAAGTCCATCAGGTGTCGATCCCTCCGCGGGCGAGTGCCTGCTCCATCTCGGCGGCCTTCCGGACGTTCTCCTCGTGCAGCTCGTCCGTGCTCTTCACGACGCCGTCCACCTTCAGCTCACCCATGATGTGGACCTCGCCGAGTGTCGCGCTCATGTAGTCCGGCCCCTCGGAGGTGGGGATGAACCACCCGGTCGGGCACATGGTGAGCACCTCGACGAACGAGAAGCCGCCATCCATCTGGGTTTGGAACGCACGCTTGAACATCCGCTTCGTGCGGGCCACGGCGCCCGCGTTGTGCACCGATCCACGCGCGACGTACGCGGCGCCCTGGAGCTGGGCGAGGAGGTCACCGATCAGGATGGGATAGCCGTGGTAGTCCGCGTCGCGGCCGTCCAGGGTGTTCTTGGTGCGCTGGCCGATGACCGAGGTCGCGGTCATGTGCCCGCCGGTCTCGCCGAAAACCCCGTTGTTCAACAGGATGCACGTGACGGCTTCGCCGCGTGCCGCGGTGTGGAGGACCTCCTGGAGCCCTTCGTTCACCATGTCGCCGTCGCCCTGGACGGTGAAGACGATCGAGTCGGGGAGCATGCGCTTGACCCCGGTTGCCACCGACGGCGCGCGGCCGTGCAGCGCCTGGACGAGGTCGACGTCCGTGGTCATCGAGAAGCTCGTGTAGCAGCCGATGCCCGCGACCGCGATGGCTCGCTGGCTCAGGCCCAGCTCCTGGATCGCCTCGAGGTACCCGCGCAGCGCGAGGGGCTCGCCGCAGCCGGGGCACATATGGTGCGTCTCGGTGAGGAGGAGCTCGGGCTTCTGCTGTCCGACGAGCTTCATCACAGCATCCTCTCGTTGTCGGGCAGGGGCGGGAGCGGCGCCCCGCGGTGGAGCGCGAGCACGCGCTCGCGGATCAGCTCGGCGTCGAGCAGGGGACCGACGCCGAAGCCCGAGCCATCGGTCGAGATCCCGCCGATGCCGGTGACGGGCGCGCGCCCGAGCACCCCGAGGCGGACGTCGTCGATCATCTGCCCCGCGCACAGCTCGAACACGCCGACTCGCTCGGCTCCTTCGGCGGCCGCGGCGATCGTCTCGTACGGGAACGGCCAGAGGGTGATCGGCCGCACGTACCCGATCTTCTCGCCCTCGGCCCGGAGCTGGGCCACGACGTAGCGCACGAATTTGCCCGGCGACCCGAACGCGACGATCACGGTCTCGGCGTCGTCGAGCCCACCGGTCTCGACGCGGATCTCGGACGCTTCGATCGCGGCGAACTTCTCCGCCATCGCGCGTAGGTGGCGCTCGATTCCCGGAGACGGCTGTCCCGCCTTGGCGAAGCCGAGCGACGAGACGAGCCGTGAACGGCCGCTCCCGCCGAGTGAGCCGTCGACGGCCCAGTCCTTGGCCGGAAGGGGCTCGTCGAAGTCGACCCGGGCGATGTCCACGGCTTCCTGGATGTGGGCGATCAGGTAGTCGCCGTAGACGAGGACGGGGTTGCGCCACTTGTCGGCCAGGTGGAACGCGAGCTGGGTGAGCTGAACCGCCTCACCGATGTCCATCGGGGCGAGGACGATGTGGCGGTAGTCGCCGTGCCCGCCGCCGCGGGTGGATTGGTAGTAGTCCTGCTGGCCACGCGCCATGTTGAAGATCACGAGCGGCAGCTCGGCGAGCGTGATCTCGGAGAATGTCTCCTGCATGAGCGAGAGACCTTGTCCGGTCGAGCCCGTCGCCGCGCGCGCCCCGGTGGAGAGCGCACCCCACACCATCCCGGCGGCTTCGAGCTCGCTCTCGGCGTTGATGCAGACGCCACCCTCTTCGGGGAGGCGCTTCGCGAAGTGCTCGAGCAGTTCGGTGAACGGCGTCATCGGGTACCCGGCGAAGAACTTGCAGCCGGCCGCGATCGACGCCTCGGCCATCGCCTCGGAGCCTTCCATCAGCTTCATGCCCGTGCTGCTCACGTGGCGGCTCCCGCGGCGGGGCTCCGCGCTTCACGGAAGACCTCGAACACGAAGTCGGGACAGATCAGCAGACAGGCCGCGCAGCCGGTGCAGCCGTCGGCGAGCTCCGGGTAGTGGTACCCGAGGTGGTTCACCGTGCTGCTCATGGTCAGCACGGCCGGTGGGCACGCGGGGATGCAGAGCTCGCAGCCCTTGCACGTCTCGACCGCGATCGTCACCGTGCCCTTGCTCTTGACCGTGCTCATGCGGCGGCCCCCCAGGCGTAGCCGGTGTTGATGGCGGTCTCGTTGGCCGCGATGTGTTGCGTGCGGTAGGGCGGGATCGACGCGCGCATGCCGTCGAGCAACGCGTCCAGGCCGACGAGGCCGCTGATCGCCGCGTACGCCCCCGCCATCACCATGGAGCCCCCCAGCGGGTTCCCGAGCTCGTCCGCGAGATCGGTCGCCGGGACCCGCAGCACGCGGTAGCGGCTCTCGTCGAGCGCCGTCTCGAACGTCGCGTCGTTCACGAGCACGAGCGCATCCTCACGGAGCTTGCGCGCGATGGGCGCCCAGAACTTGTCGTGCATGCCGATCGCGGACCACGTGTGCGAGATCAGCGGGGGAGAGAGCAGCGGCTCGTCACCGATGACCACGGTGGCATCCGTGTTCATGCCGCGCATCGCGCCCGCATAGACCCCGAACAGCATGACGTAGCTGCCCTCGAACGTCGCGCCGCGCGCGAGGACCTGCGCGGCGAGCTGGACGCCCTGACCGCCGATGCCGGTGACGAGCAGCTCACGTTCCAAGACCGCACCCCTTCAAGGAGAACGCCACCACGTGATCGACCTCGGCGCGGGTCGGGGTGCTCCGGTGCACCAATGCGTCGTGCACGGTGCCCATGGCCACGTGATAGATCGCGAGTGCTTCCGTGTCGCCGACGACGCTGCGCAGCGGATCGATCAGCCGGTCACGAGATCGCAACGTGTCTTCGGGGAACTCCACCGCGAGACGGTCACCGTTGATCGCGAACGGGCGCGTCGCCGCGGCGGCTTCGGGATCGCGCGCTTGCGCGAGCACGGCCTCGACCCAGGCGCGGACCTGGTCGGCCGCGCCATCGGCGCGCGCCA
>JADGON010000301.1 GCA_017882945.1 Acidimicrobiia bacterium
ATGCGGACGAGCACCGCGTAGTGCCAGAGGTAGATGCCGTAGCTCACGACGCCGAGGAACACGATCGGACGGAGGCGCAGGCCGCGGCGAATGAGACCTCGCTCCTGGTCGCCCAGCACCGCCGGCAGCACCATCGCGATCCCGACGACGGTGAACAGCAGGCTCTCGGCGAACCGCTGCTTCCCGGTGAGGTGACCTCCGAAGGGCAACACCGCGGGGATGTCGACGAGCCAGACCGTCGCGCTCCAGGCAAATGCGGCGAGCAACCACCACGCGGCGGGCCACCGCCCGAATCGCTTGACCCACGTGGGCTCGCGACCCGAGGTCTCGATCGACGCGCTGACGACTGCGAGCAGCATGCCGAGTGCGAGCGGGGCGAGGTTGGCCGGCAGCACGAGGACGAACGTGGGCGGCGACCCGAATGCCACCCATGCGGCACTCGCGACACCGACCGCGACGAGCACGGCGATGCAGGCACCCTGGCCGACGGGCCGCCCACCCGATGCGCGACGCGTCCCCCACGCAAGGAGGGGAAGCACGCAGTAGAAGCTCACCTCCACGACGAGCGTCCAGGCGATGGGAAGACCCTGCGAGATCGCGTAGCCGGGGTCGTAGGTGTGCACCAGGGCCAGGTGCAGGAATGCGACCCGCGGCGTGGAGAGCGCGCCGACGCCGAGGAGGTACACGGAGCCGAGCAGGGCGACCCAGTAGGCGGGGTAGATGCGGAACGCGCGGCGCACGAAGTAGTCCCGGATGCTCGGGAACGGGACCCCACGCAGCTGCGCCAGCGCGAACGGCCGGTACAGCAGGAAGCCGGAGAGCACGAAGAAGATCTCGACCCCGCTCCGCAGCTCCACCAGGTACGGCGACCACGACGGACGGCCGGGCCACACGCCCGGAATGTGGCAGAGCACGACGCCGATCGCCGCGATCGCCCGGAGCCCGTCGAGACCGGGGAACGCCGCGTGCGCCCGCGGGATCGCGAGCGAGCGTCTGGGCTCGTCGCCGAGAGGCGAGACCGTGAGCCCGCCGTCCTGTGGTTCCAAGCCCGAGAGCCTAAAACGGCCCCGGCCCAACGTTTGCGGATCGGGCCGGGCGAGTAGGATTCTCGGGCGCTCCACGGTCGCCCGGGGATGAGTCTCTCCGGGGACGGGGTGCATCTTTCGTGAAGGAGAAGCGTGAGCGCGCCTGAGTCGGTGGTGATCATCGGTGCCGGCCCGGCCGGTCTCACCGCCGCGTACATGCTGTCCAAGCAGGGCGTCGCCGCGACCGTGCTCGAAGCCGACTCGGTGGTGGGGGGCATCAGCCGCACGGTCGAGCGTGACGGCTGGCGGTTCGACATCGGCGGGCACCGCTTCTTCACCAAGGTGACGCCGGTCGACGACCTGTGGTTCGAGATCCTCGGCGCCGACGAGTTCCTGCAGCGCCCGCGCATGAGCCGGATCTCGTACCAGGGCAAGCTCTACGACTACCCGCTGGTACCGATGAACGCGCTCAGGAACCTCGGCCCGGTCGAGGCGGCGCGGTGCATCGGCTCGTACGCCTGGGTCCGGGTGCACCCCCCGAAGGACCAGTCCACGTTCGAGGGCTTCATCGCCGCCCGCTTCGGGTGGCGGCTCTACGAGCACTTCTTCAAGACCTACACCGAGAAGGTGTGGGGTGTGCCGGCCTCCGAGCTCACGGCGGACTTCGGGGCCCAGCGGGTCAAGGACCTCTCGCTGATGCGCGCGGGGCTCGACGCCATCACGCCCAAGCGCGTGAAGGCCCGCCGCGGGAAGGGCCAACAGACCACCAGCCTGATCGAGCAGTTCAACTACCCCAAGTACGGTCCGGGCCAGATGTGGGAGAAGGCGGCCGACATCGTGAGCGATGCCGGCACGAAGATCGTCTTCGACGCCAGCGTCACCGGGGTGGAGCTGCGCGACGGGCGTGCGGTGGCCGTCACCGCGGAGGCCGACGGGGTGGCGAGCCGCTACGAGTGCTCGCACGTGATCTCGTCGATGCCGATGGGCGCGCTGGTCAAGGCGATGGAGCCGCCGGCGCCACCCGAGGTGATCGCCGCAGCGGCCGGGCTCACGTACCGGGACTTCATGACGGTCGCGCTCGTCGTGCCTCAGGAGTACTCGTTCCCGGACAACTGGATCTACGTCCACGATCCGGGAGTGAGCGTCGGCCGCATCCAGAACTTCGGCTCGTGGTCGCCGTACCTCGTGAAGGAGGGACGCACCTGTCTCGGGCTCGAGTTCTTCGTGAACGAGGGCGACTCGATGTGGACGAAGTCCGACGAGGACCTCATCGCGCAGGCCAAGCGTGAGCTCGAGCAGCTCGGGCTGGTGGAAGCCGCGAAGGTCGAGGCCGGCTACGTCGTGCGGATGCCGAAGGCCTACCCGGTCTACGACGAGCACTACGAAGGCCACGTCGACACGATGCGGCGCTGGATCGCGCAGAGCTGCCCGAACGTCTATCCCGTCGGCCGCAACGGCATGCATCGCTACAACAACCAGGACCACTCGATGTACACCGCGATGCTCTCGGTCGAGAACATCTTCGGTGCCGATCACGACGTGTGGTCGGTCAACGTCGAAGAGGAGTACCACGAAGTGTCCGTGACGAGCCCTCCCGATGGTGAAGCCGACCGTCCGCGAAGCCCGAAGGGGACGGGGCGCGACGCGCCGGTCCTCTCGCGTGACGCGATCGAGTCGGCTGCCGCGGCCCGCCGTGGGAATGGTGCCCCGTGACCCGAGTGCTCGTGTGCACGCCGACCTACATCGAGGCGACCAACATCTCGGAGCTGCTCCATCGGGTCCGTGAGGCGCTGCCCGAGGCGGACGTCCTTGTGCTCGACGACAACAGCCCCGATGGCACCGCGGACGTCGCGGAGGGAGTCGCGGCCGAGCTCGGCCAGATCGAGGTCCTGCGCCGTCCGAACAAGCGCGGACTGGGCGATGCATACCGAGCCGGGTTCGCGGTGGGCATCGCGCGTGGCTACGACGTCATCGTGCAGATTGACGCCGATCTCTCGCACGACCCGGCAGTGCTGCCCGACCTCGTTGCCGCGCTCGAGAACGGTGCCGACCTCGCGATCGGCTCGCGTTACGTTCCCGGTGGCTCGATCCCGTACTGGCCGTGGCGCCGTCGGGCGCTGTCCCGGTACGGCAACCTGTACGCCGGGTTCATGCTCCGGACGAACGTGAAGGACGGCACCGCCGGCTACCGGGCGTTCAAGACCGACACGCTCAAGGCCGTCGACTACGCCACGACTCGTGCGAAGGGCTACGGGTTCCAGATGGAGCTGGCGTACCGCGTCGCGGGGACCGGCGGTCAGATCGTCGAGGTGCCGATCACCTTCACGGACCGCGTGCGGGGGACCTCGAAGATGTCGATGGCGGTGATGGTCGAGGAGATGACCCTCATCAGCTGGTGGGGGATCCGCGACCGGTTTCGCGGCTCCCGGACCGGCTCGCCCTCGAAGAGCCCGCGCTAGCACGGGCTGCGGTCCCCGGGACGGCTACGTGCCCGGGTGCTTCGGAGTCGTGGTGCCGGGCGGGCACGGCCGGCCGGCGGGACGCCGGGTGAACAGCTCGTAGAGCGGGTCGCCGGTGCGGTACACACCGAAGGAGCCGGCCAGGCAGAAGTCCTTCACGAGCACCTGGTTCGACGCGTCGGAACCGAGCTTGCGCGAGTCGTTGGGCTCGCTCCAGTCGTTCCACGCGCCGGAGAGGATCGCGATGTTGGCCGACCGCAGGTCCGATGCCATGCGCGAGCCCTTGGCGTTCGCGACGCCGGGATCCATCTCGATGTAGTACGTCGCGGGCGGGTAGTCGGGGAGCATGTAGTACAGGTACGCCTCGGAGAGCGGGGTCTTGCGGAGATCCGTGGTGCCGACGAACAGCCGATCACCGGGCTTCGCCACCTTCGGGACCGCTCGCAGCAGCTCGTTCGCCGCGTCCGCGACCTCCTTGCGGCCGTAGTAGAAGACGCGCCCGTCGTGCTCGATCTTGAATGCGAGGCGGTGGCGGCCGAAGGTCTGCGCGACGTAGTCCGTGTACGCCCACGCGGTGAACTGGGGAACCATCAGGACCATCAGGAGCAGCACCGCGGCGCCGCTGAGCATCGCGCTGCGCCGGAAGGACCAGCGCTTCGCGCGCACGCGCAGGATCTCGAGGATCGCGATCGGTACGAACGCGAACGGGACACAGCTCACCCAGGCGAAGTGCGCGGAGTCCACGCGCTGCATGGCCTGGGGCACCATGCCCAGGCTGAAGAGCGCGACCGCGAGCAGGACGCGCGCTTGGAAGCGGGTGCGATCCCGGCGGACATCCCAGATCGCCACCGCGAGCAGGAAGACAACCGATGCGAGCAGGGCAAAGAACCAGACGAAGAGCTGTGACGAGACGTGGAGCGCGGGAAGCGGCCAGTGGCCCGGCATGATCGCCCCGGAGCGCTGCAGGAACCCGTCGAGGTGGTCCCACGGCGGCGGCACCGGGAGCTTGCGGCCACCGCGCAGGTCGAAGACCGGTTGGAGCACCATGCCCTCGAACACCTTGCTCGGGCCCGCCATGGCCATGTGCACGAGGTAGCCGGCGACGCCGATCGCGAATCCGGTGCCGAGCCGGATCTTGAAGCGGCGGTCCGTCCCCCACCACGCGGCGAGCAGCCCGAGCCCGACTGCGACGACGAGGTCGAGCCGGTAGAGCAGCGCGAAGCCCGAGACGATGCCGCCGACCAGGGCCCAGCGCAGCGCCTTCGGGGCATCGGTCGGCCATCGGCGCCGGCCCTGGAGGGTGGCAAGCAGGCCGAGGAGCCCGAGGGCCACGCCGCCGTCCCACGCGAGCGCGGTGAGCCCGATCGGCGGGACGATGATGACGAGGGCGATGATCCCGCAGAACAGCGCGACCGTCCGTCCCCAGTACCGGGCCAGGCCGTACATCCCGAGCACGACGCCGATCTGCTGGAGCAGCGCGAACAGGCGCTCGACGACGAGCTGGGTGCCGAACAGCTTGTACACGCCCGCGAGCACCCAGAGGCTCCCGGGCCCGTAGAGGTGCAGGAAGTCCACGTTCGGGATGTCGCCGGCCAGCACCCGCTCCGGGAAGACGAGCATGAAGCCCTCCTCCATGGGCGGGCCCTGCGACCGCAGGAGCCCGCGCAGCGGCAGGAGGAAGAGGACCCCGAGCACCAGGAACGCGAGGACGTTCTTCTGGCGAGAGGTGAGGCTCACGATGCCGGGACGGGCTGTGCAGCGCTCGGTTCGAGCACGGCACCTTCATCGGCCGGCTCCTCGGTGAGGTGGCGACGACCGAACAGCAGC
>JADGON010000302.1 GCA_017882945.1 Acidimicrobiia bacterium
GAGTGGCCGAGGCTCGAGATCGGGAAGAGCTCGGTGATGCCTTGGAGCAAGCCGATCACGATCGCTTGCAGGTAGCTCATTCAGGCCGCTCCCGCACGGGAGCTCTCCGGGTCTGGGTCATGGACCTAGCGAACCTACGGAGTGACCCGAAAACCTCCGCTTCGGAACCGGTGAGCGAACGGCAAACTCGGCGCGCCCCAGTTCGTGAGCGTGCCACCTCCTGAGATCGATCGAGAGGGGGCACGGTGCGGCAGAGGTGGACGCCTCCCTCCCTCGCCGGCCCGCCGGGGCGAGGGTCACCCGGAGGCCGGCCGGCAACAGGATCCGCCGCGGGGCAGATCCTGGAGACGACGGGAGAGCTCGGTGAGCTGCGCCTCGAGCAGCACGAGTCCGTCGGTCACCACCGTGGGGAGATTGGCAGGCTTGAACGCGGGAGTGGTCATGGCCGCCGTCGGCGCGGGAGCCAAGCGCTTGCCGTGTCGTGGCGCGTCCTTCCAGCGCGCGTCGGTCGTGGGACGCGTCGACGCCCTGCGGCGAGACGAAATCCCGAAGGTGCCGATGAACGTGTGGCTGTGATCCCCGGTCGTCCAGAGCAGCTTGGTCCCCTGCGGATCAAACGAGAACTCGGGAACGACCCGGTTCTGGAACGTGAGCCTTCGGATGGCATGGGTCGACCGGTCGAGCTCGTAGAGGTCGGTGTGAAAGCTCCGGTCGAGGACCGTGAGCACGAACATCGGTCCCGCGACGTCGTTCTCGAACGGCGGTTCGTACCGTGCCTGTTGGGCGGCGGTGACCACCGTCTGGTACCAGGTGGGCGAACCGCGGCTCGACATCCAGATCACGTTCTTGGCGTCCGGCGTGAACACCGCCTGCTCGTCCCACCCGGGATGGCCGTCGGTCACGTGGACCGCGGTCGGGTGCTGGCGCGACGCGCCTCCGCCGCGGAGGCGAAGGAAGAACAGCTCGCTGTTCAACCAGCCGGTCTTCCGGTCGCCGGCCGAGCTCAAGCTCGTATAGAGGAATCCGCTTCCGTTCGGCGCCCACGCCTGGGTCTCGTAGGCGTGGTCGCCCGCCGGGCCGACGACCACCACGCGCGTGAGTTGTGGCGCTCGGCTCGGCCGTGGGTCGAAACGGGCGGTGAGCATCGTCCATTGGGTGCCACCGTGCGAGCGATCCCGGTACTCGACATGAGTCCATGCGATCTCGCGCCCGTCCGGCGACCAGTACGGGTGGTAGTTGTCGTACGGAACACCCGCCGGTTCGTTCGCCCCACCGGGCAACGTCAGTCGAGTGACGTGCGTCCCGTCGGGTCGCATGACGTAGAGATCGGAACCGATACCACCGAGGCACGGAGCCCCGAACGTGGACGTCTGCCCGCGCCAGGAGCAGAACAGGATCCAGTCGCCCTGCGCGCGTTCCTGGGGGAATCCGTTCGGCCCGGGCTGCCCGCAGGTAAGGCACCTGATCGCAGTGCCGTTCAGGTGCGACACGTAGACCTGCTCGGTGCCGGAGCTGTCCTTCTCGTTCGAGAGCACGCGGCCGTCGGTGGTCCAGAAAGGGTCCTGCCCGAACGTGTACGGGTTGGCCCGGACCGCGAACGACGCGGTGGAGAACGGGTTTGCACGCGGGTCAGCCGGGGCAGCCCCCAGCGACGAGGTGCACGCCGCAAGGAGCACCGCCACGACACACACCGCGATCGTCGCCCGTAACCGAAGGACGGCTCGAGTTCGTCCGTCGTGGTTGCGGCGGTTGCGAAGCACCTCTCGTCCCCGTCTCCTGTCGAACGGATGCGCACGACACTCTCGCACTTCAGTGCGAACGGGACCCGGCAAGCACGGGAGCGAGCACTGCGGTCTTCGCCAGCAGGGTCGCACCATCGATCAGCGGCGCGGCCTCTCCTTCGCCTGCTGCGTGATCTCGCGGGCGAGCGGGCCGAAGATGAAGCGGTGGAACGGCGCGACCGAATGCCAGTAGACGCGACCCAGCAAGCCGCGGGGTCGAAACAACGCGCGCTGGACGAGCGTCGCACCCCCGGGCTCGGGCGCGATCGACCATTCGATCCAGGCATCTCCGGGGAGGCGCATCTCGGCTCGGAGGCGAACGAGCTTGCCCGGCTCCAGAGCCTCGACCCGCCAAGAGTCGACCACGTCACCGACGCGGAGCTCGGAGGGATGGCGTCGTCCACGACGCATCCCGACCCCTCCTGCGAAGAGGTCGAGCCAGCCTCTGATGATCCAGAGCCAATTGCCGACAAGCCAGCCGCGCTCACCACCGAGAGCACTGATCACGCCGAAGAGCGCTTCCGGGCTTGCGGTCGTACGAACGATCTGCCGGTCGACCAGCACGGTCGCGCCCGCCCACGCGGGATCCGTGGGGATTGGATCCGCCGGGGAGCGGCCGTACAGCTCGGCGTCAGTCCAGTGGGTGGAGACGTCGAGCTCACCGACGCGCTGCAGTGCAAGCTCGATCGCTTCGCGACATCCGATCGGATGATGGGGAACGACCGTGTCGATCGAGTGGTCTCGAACCACAACCTCGTTCACCAAGCTGTCGATCAACGGGCGCGCGATGTCCGCAGGGAGCGGAGTGACAAGACCCACCCATAGCGACGACAGCCGGGGGCTCAGTACGGGAACCGGGATGATCACCCGATTGCGGAGGCCGGCCACGGATGAATAGAGATCCATCATCTCCCGGTACGTCATCACGTCGGTCCCGCCGATCTCGAACACTCTCCCGTACGCGTCACGATTGCCGAGCACTCCGGTGAGGTACGCGAGCACGTCGCGCACGGCAATCGGTTGGACCCGCGTCTCGACCCACCGCGGTGTGGTCATCACCGGCAACACCTCGGTGAGGTGCCGCAGCATCTCGAAGCTGGTGCTTCCGGATCCGATGACGACCGCCGCACGCAGCTCGGTCGTCGGCACGGGCCCACTCGCCAGCAGGCGCCCGACTTCGTGCCGGCTCGCGAGGTGGGGTGACAGCTCGCCGCCGGCGCTGTCACCGAGACCGCCGAGGTAGATGATCTGGTCGATGCCGGCCTCGGCGGCCGCGTCGCGGAAGTTCTCGGCGGCCAAGCGATCACGCGCTTGCCAATCGGCATCCGAACCGATCGAGTGGATCAGGTAGTAGGCGACATCCACATCCCGAAACGCGTCGACGAGCGACGACCGGTCGAGGACGTTGCCCGCGGTGACCTCGACGTGGCTGCGCCAGGGCTCGGCATCGAGCTTGCCGGGAGTGCGGGCCAGACAACGCACCCGAGAGCCGGAGGCAGAGAGCTCGGCGACCAGACGTCGCCCGATGTATCCCGTGGCGCCCGCGACGAGCACCCTGGTCTTGTCGTTGCTCACACTCGGCAAGCCGCCAGTGTCGTCCGTCACCGAGAGATCACGTGACCGACGTCGCGTCGCAACCGGGCGCGGCGCCGGGAGAGCCACTGTGCGTGATGCACCAGTCCCAGAGCCGGCGCCGCTCGTCGGGTGTGTCGGAGCGTCGAGTTCTCGGCAGCCGGTGGATGCCGCGGGGCCGCCGGTCGAGCCAGAACCGGCCGGTCGTCTCGCGCGGCAGGCCATCGTCGGCCGCGAGCCAGATGAGAGTGTCGGCGCCTTCCTCCGAGCTCCGCAACAAGGGGCCCATGACCCTTCGGAATCCCGGCAACGATCGGCGAACGCCAGGTGTGTCGGCCCACCCAGGATGCATCGCGTGGACGCTGACTCCGTCGGGTCGCAGGCATTCGGCCCACATTTCGGCGATCGTGACCTGGGCCCGCTTCGCCCTCGCGTATGCCGTGGTGCCGTTGTAGTCGTCGGGCCTCATCTCGAGACCGTCGACGGACAGGTTCTCCGAGTACATCCCACCGGACGCGACCCACAACACGCGTGCACTGTCCGCGGCACGAAGGAGATCCAGCATCAGGTCGGTGAGCAGGAACGGGCCGGCAACTTGGCTCGCGACGGTCTGCTCCATGCCTTGGGGTGTCCGCGCGTACGTGGCATCGAGCGCGCCGGCGTTGTGCACGAGCACGTCCACGGCCGAGTGTCGCCGGCCGAGCTCGGTCGCGGCCGCCCGGAGCGCGTCGAAGTCGCCCATGTCGGCGACGACGAAGTCGACACCGCCCGGCGCACCCCAGGTACGGAGCTGCTCACATGTGGCCGCAGCCTTCGTCGCGTTGCGGGCCACGATCTCGATCGTGGCGCCGTCGGCCGCGAGGGCACGAGCGGTGGTGAGACCCAACCCCGAGGTCGCACCGGTGATGACGACGACGCGACCGCGAAGGTCATAGCTGTCGACCGGGATCCAACGATCGAGTCGCGCCCGTACCGCGCTCCCGATCCGGGTGAAGCTGGGAACCACGGTGGCCTCGAGCGTGCGGTCGACGGTGTCGGCGAACGCACTCATGACACCGGATGCGATTCGGATTCGAGTGCGACGCGGAGTCCTCGAGCGGCTCGGTCGCCGATCCCCGCGAACGCTCGCGCGAGCAAGGGCGGCCGGGGGGTGTCGACAGTGGTGACGCAGCGCCTCATACCCGTGGTACGGAGCCCGGCGATCCGACGGATGTCCGATCGGGTGCGCTTCTGCCGGCGCGGACGGGTGACCTGGGTCACCCGTCCGGTCAACGCCATGACTCCGTAGACGGACCATGAGGATCGCAATCGTCGGCACCGGCGTCTCGGGACTGGTCGCCGCGCACCGGCTCCATCACGACCACGACGTGACCATCTTCGAGGCCGACGCGCGCCTCGGTGGCCACGCCAACACCGTCGATGTTCAGGTCGACGGAGTCACGCACGCGGTCGATACGGGTTTCATCGTCTACAACGAGGCGAACTACCCCGGGTTCGTGTCGCTGCTGCGCGAGCTCGGCGTGGCGACGCACTCGACCGAGATGAGCTTCAGCGTCACCGATGCTCGAACCGGCCTCGAGTACCGGGGCTCCAATCTCAACACGCTCTTCGCGCAGCGCCGGAACCTGGTGAATCCCTCGTTCTTGCGGCTGATCACCGAGATCGTGCGCTTCAACCGTGCCGCGCGCCGTCTCGTCGCGCACGAGGCGAGGTGGCGGGGTGCCGACCGTCTGAGCGCGCCTCACGACGAGACCGATGACGAGTCGATCGAGGAGTTCCTCCGGCGCGGCAGGTACTCGAAGGCATTCGTGGAGCAGTTCCTCGTCCCGTTCGGCGCCGCGATCTGGTCGGCCGACCCGGCGATGTTCACGCGGTTTCCGATGCGCTCCTACGCACGGTTCATGCACAACCACGGCCTGCTCGGTGTGGCGGGCCGCGCATCTTGGCGCACCGTCACCGGCGGATCACGGGAGTACATCGATGCGCTGACCGCACCATTCGCCGACCGAATCCGGCTCTCGACAGCCGTGCACAAGATCGTCCCCCGTCCCGAAGCAGGTCACGA
>JADGON010000303.1 GCA_017882945.1 Acidimicrobiia bacterium
CTCGCCGACCTATCGGCAGAAAGTGCCCTTGCACTTCAATTCCCCTTCTGCCCTGCGAGACTTCTCCGATGGAGCCCACGCCTCGCAGCACCGTCCGGCGGCTCGCGCAGCTCGCGGTCTACGACCCCGGGACGATCGCGTCGGTGCTCGATGCCGGCCTGGTCGCGCACGTGGGAATCCACTACCAGGGTGCGCCGGTGGTGATCCCGATGGCGTACGCGCGGGTCGGCGACACCCTGTATGTCCACGGGTCGACCGCGAGCCGGATGATGCGGGCGCTCAAGACCGGCGACGCGGTCTGCGTCACCGTCACGCTGATCGACGGGATCGTCCTCGCGCGATCCGCGTTCAACATGTCGATGAACTACCGGGCCGTCGTCGTGCACGGCCACGCCCGGCTCGTGACGGACCCCGGGGAGCGGATGACCGCGTTCCGAGCGATCATGGACCACTACGTCCCCGGTCACTGGGACGAGGTCCGCGCGCCGAGCGACCAGGAGCTGCGCCAGACCCTCGTGACCGCACTGCCGCTCGACGAGGCATCCGCGAAGGTGAGCTCCGGGCCCCCCGACGACGAGGAGGCGGACCTCGAGCTCCGGGTCTGGGCCGGTGAGATCCCGATCCGCACGGTCGCGGGAACCCCGACGCCGGATGGCAACGTCCAAGCGGGTGTGCAAGCCCCGGCGTCCGTGAGTCACTACTCGCGCGAGTTCGGGGTGGTGGAGGGACCAGGGATCTGAACACGTTCCAAACGGCGGGCAGGCGTCGATGGCTCCAGCTGGTCGCACTGGGCTTGTGCGCGCTCGCACTCATCGCCGTCGGCCTGCGGTACCTGATGTTGCGCGACCAGCGCCGTCACACCGAACGGACCGTGGCGACCTTGACCCACGAGGCCGCCGGTGCGCTGGCGCTCCTCCGGGGCGTGCAGGCCACCCGCAATGCCGCGGATCAGCGCAACGTCCTGTCCCAGGCCGAGCTCGACGGGGTCCGCGCCGCGGCCGCGGCGCTGCATGCCGACCTCTCGCGCACGCGAGCGGACACCACCGCGGCCGCGGTCGGAGCGTTCACGTCCGCCGGGCAGGCGAACCAGCTCCGGACGTGCCTCACCGGCGTGTCCCAGGCCCTGAACCAGCTGGCCGTGGGCGACGGCTCCGCTCTCACGAGCCTGCAGGCCGTCGAGCAACCGTGCCGCGCCGTGGGAATCCAATGACGGCCGCACGGAGGCGTGCGCTTCTCATCAGTGGGGCCATCGTGCTCGTCGTGGCTCTGGTGGCCGGCTTCACTTCCGGCTCCAGCGAGGCCGATCGACTCGATCGAGCTCGCAGCGAGGAACGCGCGCAGCGCAGCCACCTGCGGGCGGCGAAGGTATCCATCACCGCGCAGAACAAGGCATTACGTAACGCGTACTCGGCGGCCGCGAAGCTGGCGAAGGATCTCGTCGAAGGAAACGCGGACGTTGCACTCACACAGAACGATCTCAGCATCGCGAAGACCGCCTTCCAGAACACGAGCCTGCTCTTGAATGCGCAGAACAGCCGCCGCGACGCGGTGAAGTCGTGTCTGAGCGGAGTGAAGCGCGCGCTCGACGCGACGCGCGCGAACGATGCCCGCGGGGCGACGACCTTCCTGCGCGCCGCGGCGCCGGCGTGCCAGAGCGCGCTGACCGACCCCGGTCGGGCCGCTCCGGTGCTCGCGTTCGACTTCGCGGATCCCTTCATCCTGCGTGCCGGATCGGAGTACTTCGCATTCGCCACCAACGCAGCGGGCGGGTCGGTGCAGGAAGCGCACGGCACGGACCTCTCACACTGGGATCTCACTGGCAACGCGCTCGGGAACATCCCGGCGTGGGCGGTGGCCGGGAGCATCTGGGCACCGGCCGCCCTCGTCCGGGGACCCGTGACCGTCCTCTACTACACGGCTCGCGAGGCCTCGAGCGGCCGTCAGTGCATCACCGTGGCGCTCGGGGCGAGGCCGGGGGGACCGTTCCTCGACGGCTCGACGGCGCCGTTGGAGTGTGGCGACATGGGAGCGATCGACCCGAGTCCGTTCGTCGACGCGAACGGAAGCGCGTACCTCTTGTACAAGACCGAGCGGCCGGCCCGCATCTGGAGCCGCCCGCTCACCCCGGACGGCCGCGCGTTCGCCGGACCGGCCCAAGCACTCCTGTCCTCCTCACAGCACTGGGAGGCCGGCAACGTCGAAGCGCCGTCGATGTTGCGCAACGGGGCGATGACGTGGCTCTTCTATTCGGGCAACGACTGGAACGGCCGCTCCTACGCAGAGGGCGTCGCGCGATGTGTCGGGCCCGGCGGCCCGTGCACGGCGATCGCCGGGAACCCCATCCTCGCCTCGCAGGGGAGCGCGGCCGGTCCGGGTGGTGGTGAGGTGTTCACCGATGCTTCCGGAGGTTGGTGGCTCGCGTACCACGCGTACCAGGAGCCTCTCGTGAAGTATCCGAACAGCCGGCTGCTCCACTTCGCCCGGATCGGCTTCGGTGGCCCGGGCGGCACGCCCAGCCTCACCCCGTGAGACGGTCGAGCATCCGCTCGCGCCATCGCGAGCGCTTTCCCGTCCGCGCTTCCGTGCGGTCGAGCCCGGCGGTGAGATGCAGTCCGGCGTTGATGCCGAGCCACCGGAACGGCTCCGGCTCCCACGGCGGCGACCGGTGGCCGACCCACGGGAGCCGGGTGAGGTCGGTGTCGAGGCGCAGGATCAGATCGGCCAGGGTTCGTCCGGCGAGGTTGCTCGTCCCGACGCCGTCGCCCACGTAGCCACCCGCCCAGGCGAGCCCGGTCGTCGGTTCGAAGCCCACCGAGCTGTACCAGTCGCGAGGCACACCGAGCGGGCCACCCCAACGGTGAGTCACCTCCACGCCCTCGAGCGCGGGGAACAACCGCTCCAGCACGTGTTGGAGCTCTGCGAACGTGGCCGGATCACGATCGAAGCCTTCTCGCACCCGGCTGCCGAAGTGGTAAGGGGCACCCCGCCCGCCGAACGCGATGCGGTCGTCCGCGGTGCGCTGGCCGTAGATGATCAGGTGACGGCCGTCGCTGAACGTCTCGCGCTGGTCCCAGCCGACCTCGGCCCAGAAGCTCGGCGGCAGTGGCTCCGTCGCGATCATCAGGGAGTAGAGGGGAGCGAGGGTCCGCCGGTGCGCCGGCAGCCGCGCGGTGTAGCCCTCGGTGGCGCGCAC
>JADGON010000304.1 GCA_017882945.1 Acidimicrobiia bacterium
CACGAGGTGGAAGGCGGTGGCTGGGGTGCAGTAGCTCGCGCCGGCGCGGTTGCGCGCCTCCAGCGCGAGCTGGCAATCGCTCGATGCCTGATCGGTGACGTCGAACTCGCCGAGCGCCCCGGAGGACAGGATCGGGTTGACCGGGAGCAAGGTCCCCGCGCCACAGCGCAGGAGGAACGAATACGACTCGATCAGCGGCGCCTCGACGCCGCCCTCCACGCGCACGAAGCGGCGCCCCGCGCGCTGCACCGGGCAGACGAGGGCGTCCACCGCGGGCGCGGTGAGCTCGAGGTACGGGGTCGTCCGATCCACGACGAGGGACACCGCCCCGCTCGCCTTGCCCCCGACGTCGTCGGTCGCCTCCGCGGTCACCGTCCAGGTCCCGGCGGCGAACCCGGCGGTCGCGAAGATCGCGCCGACCGACACCTGGTCAGCGGGCGTGAATGGCGCCGTCCAGAGCATAGCGGGCGCCGATCCAGCCCTCGACGCCTGCATCGCGATGCTGTCGACCTTCCCGCTGAGGCTCCGCGCGTTGGCGGTGATCCGGTAGTCCCCGGGCTGGCCGGCACAGAGGGGGGTCACGTCGCGCGAGCTCTGCAGCGCCACGGTGAGACAGGGCGGGGTGACCTTGGCGTCCTCGCAGACGCCCTTCTTCGCAAGTGAAGCCGTGCTACTCGTCCCGTCGGCGAAGTGCACGACGGCGCTGAGCGGGATGCTGCCTCCGCACGCGCGATCGCGCAGGCTGAGCGTGACCGGCTGCGAGACCCGCGCGAAGCCGGGCACGGTCGCGGCATACGTACGGGCCTCGTCGGTCCCGAGGAACAAGTCCACCGAGGAGATCGGCTGGCGGTATCGCGCCCCGAGGCTCAGGACGAGCGCGTCGCCCTGGTACTCGAGGTGCTCCGTCCGCAGGCCACACACGTCGAACGACCGGTACGGGGGGTGATCCTGGAACTGCGGGCTCACGACGTCGTAGCGACACCCCGGCAGCGCGTCGAGATCGAGATGCGCGACGACGTTGCGAACCCTGTCGACGGTCCCGTCCCTCAGGACGGTCGTGGTGTCGGTGACTTCACCGCCGAGCGGCAGTTGCGCGCCGCTGTCCCGGTCGCGGAGCACCAACGACACGCGGTCGACATCCGCGGGCCTTCCGGTAATGGTCAAGCTGACGTCGGTCGTGTCCGAGCCCGCGAGCGCGGGACAGCCCTCGGCGACATGGATGGCGATTCCCTCCACCGGCGTGCAGTGCGTCGGAACCGCAGTGACGAACGTGCGCCCGAGCGCATCCAGCAGCTGGACTTGGACGTCGTAGAGGCGCTGTGGATAGGACCGCGCGTCCCACGTCACGATGTCGAAGGGAGTGAGCTCGACGTGCGTCTGATCCACCGACCACGCGGTCTCGCTCGTGCCGACCTCCCGGTACAGGATCGACGCGGCGACGATCGGTTCCCGGATGGTGTGCTCGATCCAGAAGCCGTGCAATGCGGGCTCGAAGCAGAACCCGCCCTCGGACCCATCCGCGTGACCAATCGACTGATAGTACTTGAGCAAGAACGGCAGCGCGTCCGCGCCCGCCAGCGGCACGCCCGGGACGTCCTGAGGGACAAACGGGATCCCGTCGTTCGGGAGCGTCACGCTCGGGCGAACCGCCGGAACGATCGAGCCGAAGCAACGCGTCGCAGCCTGGCCAGCGCCGTACGCCTTCACGACCAAGCCCTCCGGCACCGTCACGACCTCGGAGATCGCCTCGTTACCGGCAAGGTCGCGCGCGCGCAGCCGGACGAGCTCGCCCGGGAGCTGCACGCGCAGGACGGTCGCAGGCGACGCCGCCGGGACGTCGACGACATCATGCGTGAACGGCCGGAAGCTCGCGGGACGGTCCGACGTCGTCGCTTCCAGCATCCACTCCGACAGGTGCTCGTCATGCGCCTTGAATTCGACACCGAACGCGAGGAGGGGCACGGCATCGAGCGGGCTGAGCAGAAACTCCATCTGCCGCTTCGTGAATGGGATCTCCGGCCCCGGGCATCCTGCCCCCTCGCGATAGTGCTCATCGTACGGGAAGAACCGCAGCCGGAGCGCACCCTCAGGCGCGGTGCCCATCGTGCGCAGCACCGCCGTCGGCTGCGTGTCGTCGACGACGACATCGAACTGCTGACCACCGAGCGCGACGCGGTACGGGCCGTCCGGAACCACCGCCCCACCGGTATCCCGACCGTCCCATGCAATGCTGTACGATCCCGTCTTGACGTGCGTGACCGGGAGAGTCTGCACCTCGCCGCCCGTCAGGCCGCGCACGACAAGGGCGGTCGAGATCGGCTCCTGCACCGAGTAGCTGACCGTCGCCTGATCCTGGCGGCCGTCGCCGTTGGGTGAGAAGTACTTCGGCGCGATCACCACGTTCGCGATCGCAGGTATCTCGCTGAACGCCGCGAGCGCGCTCGCCGAGCGAACGTTTCCAGCCCGGTCACGGGCCGTCAGCGTCGCCTCCCAGGTGCCAGCTTCGGGCGGCGTCCACTGCGCCAGCTCGGCGCCGAAAGCCGGCTCCGTCCCGCGCGCCACCACGATGGGAGCCAGAGACGACCCCTGCCGCCGGGCCGACAGCTCCCACGACTCGAAGTTCAGGTCCACGGCCGTCCCGCGGAACGTGAGTGCGACGCTCGAGGGACGCCGGTATGCCGTGACGCTGACGCTCAGGTTCCCGAGCGTGGCGAGCGCGCGGACGCTGATCGAGTCGTTCGGCCCCGGCCCTGACGGCCCGTACATCGACTCCCACAGGAACGTCCCCTGGCGCGAGAACGTGGCGGCTGAAGGCCATATGACCCCGAACGAGCTCCAGTCGAAGGTGAGCCGCGGCAGGCCACCAGCGGTGGAGACCGTCCATAGCTGCGGAACGGACCCCGAGCTCTGCAGAAACGTGATCCACTCGCCGGAGGGATCGGCCGCGAGACGCTCGGCCGGGAATGGGATCGCGAGCGCGGGGACGAGCAGGCGAGCTTCAGCAGTGGCGAGATCGAGCAGCCAGAGGCCGTCCGCGACGTAGACGATCGATGACGACGATGCCCAGACGTATTCGCCGAGCTGCACGCCATCGGGCAGTACGACCGCCCCCGGGGGCGGAGACGCAATCTCCGCCGCCCACTGGACACAGGTGGAACCGCCATTGTTGTCATTCGTCCCGACCGACGCCGCGCGCACGCGTGCGCGTGCGCGTGCGACGCCGCCCGGCACCGCAGCCACCGAAGCAAAATCCCCTCCCTGCCACTCGAGGCACCGCCGCTGCGGCTTGTCGACCACCACGGCGCGATCACCCGATCCGTCGAGCGCGCTCACGCGGAGCTCCTCGCCCTGTGCCTCCTCGTTAAATTGCATGTGGGCGACGGAGGCACCGTCGGGCGACCTCGTCCCCCACATCGGCGTGGCAGTGACCAGCCACCGGCGCGAACCGTCTACCGTCATCGCCTCGACGCCCGCGTACGACTCGAAGCGGATCCCGTTCCCATCCTGCGCAAGATCGATCGACGAAACGCTGAGCGGCGAGCCGTCGAGCGAGTTCGTCGCGAGGGTCACGACCGCCTGCGTGTTCAGGTCGAACCGCTTCAGCGCGCCGTCGTAGTACACGACACTGCGGCCGTCGAGCGTGAGGCGCCCGGCCTTCGCTCCGCAAAACGCGTTGTCGAGCCAGGTCGTCGGAGTGAGACGCGCCGGATCGCCACCCTCGGTCGGCACGCGGAAGTAACCGCAGTCTCTGTAGCGGAACTGCGGCCACCATGGGTACGGCCACTCATAGACGATGTCGTAGACGACGTACTTCGCGACAACTGCCGCCTCGTCGGGCATCGAGCCCGCCACCTCGACCGACCGGAAGTGGTCGCCGGGCGGCCCGACCCGGCGCAGCGCCTCGTCGAACGCAGAAGGAAGCACGAGCTCCGGCGGCACCTCGACGACGGAGCTGCGGTTCGTGTCGATGACGACGCTCGCGGCACCGATGACTCGTTCGCCCTCAGCCACTGTCACGCGATACGTGCCGTCCCGTACGACGCTGCCGCCGTCGCCGCGGCCGTCCCAGGTCAGCGCGCCCTCGAGCGCGTCACCGGATGGATCGCGCAGCGTCCGCACCACCCGCCCACGCGCGTCGGCGACCGTCGCCTCGACGGCTGCTGGCGTCTTCAGCCGGTAGAGGATCTCTGTCGCGTCCTTGACGCCGTCTCCATTGGGCGAGAAGTAGGGCTCGGACAACGCGACGGCGCCCGACTGTATCGACACCGACCGCTGGGCGCGATTGTTGTCATATCGAGCTTCTGTTGCGGACCGATCCGCGTTAACCAGGGCGATCAGTGCGACGGCCCCGTTCGCTGCCCCAATGCTCCACGTGAAGCTCGCGTCAGCACGCCCTTGCGCCGGCACGCCTGTGAGCGCAGCTGTTCCGATGAGCGCGCCGCCGGACTCGGGCGTGCCCTGGTACAGCTGAACAGAGAAGGGTCCCACGGCCTGCCGCCCGACATTCCCAACCGAGACCTTCACCGGGACGTTCGCGCCCTCCTGCGGGAACAGCGTCGCCGGCTGAATGTCGGCGTCCAGCACCGCCAGGTCGGGCCGTGAGAGCGGCTGCACGACCAGCACGCCGGTGTTGTCGTTTTCGTCGAACTCGGTCACCTGCCCGTCGGCGTCGACCACGACGACGAGGGTCGTCTCGTCCCCGCTTACCGGCGTCCACGCAATCGCGACCGGCACCTCAGCGCCGGCCTCGACCGAGTCCACCAAGCCGCGCCCAACCTTCGAGCCGCCCTTGCTCGGGTCACCTGTCCAGAGCTCGACCGCGAACGCGCCGGCGCGTGAGTTGCCCCCGTTACGCACCAGCGCCGTAACGGTGGCGGGCTGACCCTCGAGCGGCGGCGAGGGCTGCACGGACACCCCGCCTGCTTTCACGAACAGGTTCGGAAGCCCCGAGGTGTTGACCGCCACCGCCGCGCTTCGCGTGTTGTCCGATGGGTCGAGATCGCCGCTGTAGTCGACGGACACGCGCACGCGCGCGGCGGAGGCGTTGTTCGCGCGCCACGTAGCATTTCCAGTGACGACTCCGCCACTCGGCACGGTGACCGGGACGGGCGGCAGCATGCCCAGCGTCTCGCCTGCACCACCAACGATCGCGAGCGTGGCGCTCGTCGTCACCGCGTCAGCAGTTCCGCGGTTCGTCACATGGAACAGGATCGAGAGGTCACGCCCCTGGTCGACCGGGCTCGGGGTCGCCACCAGGTCGTCGACGACGAGATCCACGGTTGGGACTATCGTCAGCAGCGTCTGAGCGGAGTTGTTGTCCTTCCTGACCTCCGCGATGACGTTCTGTGGGTCGACCACGACCGTGAGAATTCCCGTCGGCTTTCCGTCGGGAAAGGCGCCTGCGAGCGTGACGAGGCTGTCGCTCGCCGCTGGCAGGCTCACCCTGGCGGTGGCGATCACGGCCGAACCCGCCAGCAGCGCGACGTCCGCGGCAGCGACGCCGGTGAGGCCCGCGTTCCCTACCCTCGCGACAACCTGAATCGTGGTCCCGACGCGCACGATCGAGGACGGGCTCGCGACGACGGAGCCCGAGGCGACGAACAGGTCGGGTTCCGTCGGGCGCGCACCGACCGTCATCGCGACCGCGGCGCGGTTGTCGTCCTTGCGTCCCTCGTCGATCGCGCTGTCGGGGTCGACCACGATGAAGGTCTGGGCCGAACCCGCATGGCCCGTCGTATCGAGAGAGAGGAAGGCGACGGCGGCAGACCCCGCTGCGATGGAATCGATGACCGCGGGAGGTCCAAAAGGTGCGCCGTTCGAGTCGAAGGCACGTACGGTGACCTGCGCCGCGCCAGCGTGCCCCAGGTTTCGCACGACGACGCGGGCCTGAACGGTCTCGCCTTCGGTCGCGGTCACAGGCGCGATCGCGACTTCGGCGGGATCGACGCTAAGGTTGGGGAGGACGAGGCGGCGGAGCGCCTTCATTGCCTGCGCGGTCTCATGTGGAGACCCGTACCAGCTGCCATCGGCTTCCTGCGCCGCGAGGAGGGCCTGAGTTGCCGATGCTGCATCGGCGCCACCCAGGCGACCCCAGGCGTCCAGCGCCAGCACGGCTTCGGCGGTCGCGGCCTCCCCCGCGGGGTCGTCCAGGTAGTCGCCGGAAGCACCGTCGTGATGCGCCGCCAGGTATGCGAGCGCGGCGTCGACCGCGATCACGACTTGCTGCGTAGGGCTGATCGTCGCGAGGTATTGCAGCACCCAGGCCGTGACCGTCAGATTGCTCCCTGACCCGGCGAGCCAAGCCCAGCCGCCGTCGCCATTCTGGCTGCGGAGGAGGAACGCGGTCGCGGCCGCGAGCTGGTCTTGCGTCGCTCCCCTCGTCGCCGCGCACGCGAGGAGCGTATCGATGACAGTCGAGCCGTACCCGTTCGCCAGTGCGACGCCGCCGTCGGCATTGGCGTGCGTGAGGTCGTGAAGCGCAGGGTCGGACGGCGTCCAGCCGAGCATCGCGGCGCGCAGCCCGAGGTCGCGGCGAGCGCTCGTGTCGACGTCGGAGGTCGCGAGCAGCGACAGGAATCCCGCGCCCGCCTGAACCGCCGCGGGGACACCGGGCCGGGAGCGGAACATCGCGAGCGCCTCGAGCACCGGCTGGGTCTCGCGAGCCGCGGCCGCGCCACCATCGCCCCACGAGCCATCCTGGCGTTGGGTTGCGAGAAGGTACTGGACTCCGAGGTCGACGGAGGGATTCGAGGCCACAGCGTGGGGCGGTGGCTCGACGAGGTCCGTTTCCATGAGAGCGCGGCCGCGCGTCATGAAGAAGAAGCGATTCGCCCACTCGCGTCGCACCGCGTCCACGAACGCGATCTGCTCCGCGGTCGCGGTCTGCCCCGGCCCGAGCAGGAGCGCGAACCCGGCGCGGAACACGTGCTGGGACGTGCTCTCGTC
>JADGON010000046.1 GCA_017882945.1 Acidimicrobiia bacterium
CAGGTCACTCGCAACCACACCGAAGCGATCGGACTCGGCTTCCCAGTCGCGGTACGCCGCTTCCATCTCGTCGCGCGTGCGCGCCACGAAGTTCCACCACATGAGGATCTCGCCGAACGGCAATCCACCGAGCAACAGCGCCCGCGTGGACGGCTCCCCGACCAGACGGAGCTCGTCGCGGCCGCGACCCAGGTAGACGAGCTGATCGGCGCCGATGTGGTTGTCATCGATCGCGAGCGCGCCTTGGAGCACCACGAAGCCGTATTCGAAGTCGGGCCGCAACGGCAGCTCGACGGGACCGTTGATCGCCAGATCCGCGCCAACCAGCGGCGAGTCGGTGCGCGCGGGTGAACGAGCGTCTCCGAGCGCGCCGACGAGCACCGTCGCGTCACCGGATGACGAGAGCGCCAACCGCGGCAGGTCGTCGTGATGCTCGAACGCCGGGGCGCCTTGACGGGTCGCATCCGGTTGCGCGACCCAGAGCTGCACCCCGTGCCCGGCGCGCCCGAAGCTGCGACCGTCCTCGGCGTGCGCGACGCCCTCGCCCGCGCTCATCAGGTTCAGCTGGCCCGGCCGGATGGGCTGCTCGGACCCGAGGCTGTCGGTGTGCAGGGTCTCACCTTCGAGCAACCACGTGACCGTCTGCAGGCCGATGTGGGGATGCGGACCGATCATGGAGGGCGGCTCGTCGGACGAGTGTGCCTGGAAGTGGTCGAGGAAGCACCACGCACCGATCGTCCGCCGGGCCCGGCGCGGGAGCGCGCGCATGACGCGCGTGCCCGCGACGTCGGCCGCCCGGCTCGGCAGGAGCTCGATCACCCGCGTCTCCGACCACTCGCCGGACGGGCCCAGACTTGCATCCGCCTCGCTCACCGGTCCGCTCATGACGCTCCTCTCGTGACGTTCGCAGCCTAGAGACGGGGCCGCGGCGGTTGACAAGTGGGCCGCACGGGTACGCCCGACTACCGTGCGCGGTCGCCGGTCCCGTCACCGCCTGACCCGGCCTCAGCCCTCGAGCAGCCCATGACCGACATCCCGGACGCCACCGCGGCCCCGACGCCGCACGTCGTGATCATCGGCGCGGGCCCGGCCGGTCTCACCGCGGCGTACGAGCTGGCCGAGCGGTACGGGATCCCGTCGACGATCCTCGAGTCCGACTCGGTGGTCGGTGGCATCAGCCGCACGGTCGAGCGGGACGGCTGGCGCTTCGACATCGGTGGGCACCGTTTCTTCACCAAGGTGAAGGAGGTCGAGGCGTTCTGGCACGAGATCCTGCCCGACGAGGACTTCATGCTGCGCCCGCGCATGAGCCGCATCTACTACGAGGGCAAGTACTACGACTACCCGCTCAAGGCATCGAACGCGCTGAAGAACCTCGGGATCTGGGAAGCCTTCCTGTGCGTGATGTCCTATGTCTGGGCGCGCATCCACCCGCCGAAGGACCAGACGACGCTCGAGGGATGGATCGCGGCGCGGTTCGGCTGGCGGCTCTACAAGCACTTCTTCAAGACGTACAACGAGAAGCTGTGGGGCGTTCCCACGAGCAAGCTCCCGGCGGACTTCGCGGCGCAGCGCATCAAGAACCTCTCGCTCTGGAGCGCGGTGGTCAACGCGCTGCTGCCGAAGCGCAACCAGAAGGACATCACGTCGCTGATCGAGGAGTTCCAGTATCCGAAGCACGGCCCGGGGATGATGTGGGAGCGCTGCCGGGACCTGGTCGAGGCTCGCGGCTGCAAGGTCATCATGAACAGCCGCGTCGTCGGCGTCCGCCACGAGGACGGCAAGGCCGTGGCGGTCGTGGCCGAGGGTGAGGACGGGACGCGCACGGAATACCCGTGCGACCACGTGATCTCGTCGATGCCGATCTCGCAGCTGTTGCAGGCCATGGAGCCACCCGCGGCGGACACGGCGGAGCAGGCCGCCGACGACCTGCGGTACCGCGACTTCTTGACCGTCGCGCTCGTCGTTCCCGAGGAGTACAGCTTCCCGGACAACTGGATCTACGTGCACTCGCGCGAGGTGCAGGTCGGCCGCATCCAGAACTTCGGATCGTGGTCGCCGTACATGGTCAAGGAAGGCCGCACCTGCCTCGGCCTCGAGTTCTTCGTCTTCGAAGGCGACGAGACGTGGAACACGCCCGACGCGGAGCTGATCGAGCAGGGCAAGCGCGAGCTGGCGGTGCTCGGCCTCGTCGATCCGGCGAAGGTGGAAGCGGGCTACGTCGTGCGCATGCCCAAGGCCTACCCGTTCTACGACGCGAGCTACAAGGCAAACGTCGCGCGCATCGTGGAATGGTTGGAGGACTGCGCGCCCAACGTGCACCCGGTCGGGCGCAACGGGATGCACCGCTACAACAACCAGGACCACTCGATGTACACCGCGATGCTCACGGCGGAGAACATCGCGACCGGCTCACGCCACGACGTGTGGAGCGTCAACGTCGAGGAGGAGTACCACGAGGAGTCCTCCTCGAAGGACGACCCCGGTCGCGGTGCCCGTGGCACCGGCCGGGACGCGCCCGTCATCGACCGCAGCCACTACGGCGAAGAGCACCCGGTCAACCGGCCGAACCCCCGCTGACCCGGGGCGGGCGGCCGCCTCGGAAGCCGACCGGGGGCCGGGTGTGACCGTGGTCTCAAAACGCCCCTGCGTGAGGTGAGTGAGTGCTCACTCACCTAAGATGCGCCCATGCCCGCCGCTCCCAGCCGCACCCGAGCCACGGCGCTGCCGCCTTCGGAGCGCCGGGCGGAGATCATCGCGGCCACGCTCCCGCTGGTCCTCGCCCACGGCGCGGCGGTCACCACGCGCCAGATCGCCGAGGCCGCCGGTATCGCCGAAGGCACCATCTTCCGGGTCTTTCCGGACAAGGAGTCCCTCATCGAGGCCGTCGTCGAATCGGCCTTCGACTCGAGCGCGACCGACGCGGCGCTGGCCGCCATCGACCCGAAGCTCCCGCTCGAGACCCGGTTGATCGAAGCGGTCGAGATCCTGCGGCGCCGGGTCGCGGACCTTTGGCAGCTGCGCACCGCGCTCGGGATGATGCAGGTCTCGAGCGGCGGGCCCGCCATGAACGAGCGGCACCACGCCCCCGACCTCACTCCCCTCGCGAACCTCTTCGCGGCGGATCGCGCCAGCATCCGTCGTGACCCGCTCGAAGCCGCGCACGTCCTGCGGGGCCTGACGATCGCGGGCACCCACCCCGCGCTCATCCTCGACGAGCCACTCACCTCGGCCGAGATCGTGTCCCTCTTCCTCGACGGCATCCGCACCCGGGGCTCGGGCCCCTCCGGGTCGGGCACCTCGAGATCGGATGCGGCCCGATGACCCTGCTCCGGCTGCTCCGCACGTTCCTCGGTCGCTACCGCCGGCCGCTGCTCGCCGTCGTCGGCCTGACGCTGATCCAGGTGACGTGCACGCTGATCCTGCCCACGCTGAACGCGGACATCATCGACAAGGGCGTGCTCACCGGGAACACGGGCTACATCTGGAGGGTCGGCGGCCTGATGCTGCTGATCACGTTCGTGCAGGTCGCGTTCGCGATCGCCGCGGTGTACTACGGCGCCCGCGTCGCGATGGCCTTCGGTCGCGACGTGCGCGGCGCGCTGTTCCACCGGGTCACCGACTTCTCCGCCCAGGACGTCGCGGCCCACGGTGCGCCGTCGCTCATCACGCGCATCACGAACGACGTGACCCAGGTGCAGATCCTCGTCCTCATGTCGTGCACGCTGCTCGTCGCCGCGCCGATCACGATCGTCGGCGGCGTGTTCTTCGCGGTGCGGGAGGACGGGCCCCTCTCGCTCCTGCTCCTCGTGAGCATCCCGGTGCTCGTCATCTGCGTCGGCCTGGTGATCATCCGGATGATCCCGCAGTTCCAGGTCATGCAGGAGCGCATCGACCGCATCAACCAGGTCCTGCGCGAGCAGATCACCGGCATCCGCGTCGTGCGCGCCTTCGTGCGCGAGCCCGACGAGGCGGCCCGCTTCGGCGAGGCCAACGACGACCTCACGCTCACCTCGCTGCGGGCCGGTCGCCTGATGGCGTTCATGTTCCCCACGGTGATGCTCGTGCTCAACGTGTCGAGCGTCGCCGCGATCTGGCTCGGTGCCGACCGCATCGGGTCCGGCCAGATGCAGGTGGGTGCGCTGATCGCGTTCCTCAGCTACCTGATCCAGATCCTGATGTCCGTCATGATGGCGACGTTCGTCGCGATGCTGACCCCACGCGCCTCGGTGAGCGCAGACCGCATCGAGGAGGTCCTCGACGCGAAGTCGTCGGTCGCGCCTCCGGCCGACCCGGTGACGGTGCTGGATGAGCGCAGCTCGCTCGAGCTGCGCGGCGTCGAGTTCAAGTACCCGGGAGCGGACTTCCCGGTGCTGTCCGACATCAGCTTCAAGG
>JADGON010000305.1 GCA_017882945.1 Acidimicrobiia bacterium
CGCTCCGCCCTACGCTCCCGCCGCGCTGGGTCACTCCAGGCTCCGCACTTCGTACCCGCTCCGCCCTACGCTCCTGCCCATGACTGATGCGGCGAAGGTCGAAGCGCTCACGGACCAGCTGATCCGGGACCACGACGCCGGAGACCGGCTCGCGTTCCGGGGCGCGCAGTACGACCTCGGGCTCGCGTGGGTGCACTTCCCGGTCGGGTACGGCGGGCTCGGTGTCGACCCGGCGCTGCAGCGCACCGTCGAGAGCCGGCTGCGGGCCGAGAAGATCGAGTTCGTCGAGACCGGGTGGAACGGCTTCGGCCTGTACCTCGCCGCGCCGACGATCGTGAAGCACGCGGACGAAGCCACCCGCGCGCGCCTGCTCCGTCCGCTCTTCACGGGCGAGGAGGTCTGGTGCCAGCTGTTCAGCGAGCCCGGCGCGGGATCGGACCTCGCGTCGCTCGCGACCCGCGCGGTGCGCGACGGCGACGAGTGGGTCGTCAACGGCCAGAAGGTCTGGAACACGCTCGCCCACATGGCCGACCGCGGCATGCTCGTCGCGCGCACCGACCCCGACGTGCCCAAGCACAAGGGGCTCACCTACTTCGCCCTCGACATGCACGCCGAGGGCGTCGAAGTGCGACCGCTGGTCCAGATCACCGGTGAAGCGGAGTTCAACGAGGTCTACATGACCGACGTGCACGTCCCGGACGCCGATCGCATCGGTGACGTCGGCGACGGTTGGCGGGTCTCGATGACCACGCTGATGAACGAGCGCGTCACGATCGGTGGGGCGGTCGCGCAGCGCGAGTCCGGACCCATCGGCGACCTCATGCGCCTCTGGCGGGGTCTGCCCGAAGATCAGCGTCGCGACCCCGTGTCGCGCGACAAGGTCGCGGCGTTGTGGACGGATGCCGAGGTGCTGCGGCTCACCAACCTGCGGGCGACCCAGAACCGCAAGGCGGGCATCGCCGGACCGGAGGGCTCGGTGAGCAAGCTGGCCTTCGCCGAGGTGAACAAGCGGATCTACGAGCTCGCGGTGAACCTGCTCGGCCCCGAGGGCGCGCTCATCGACCACTACGACTTCGTCCGCCCCGAAGCGGCCCAGCTCACGGGCGGCGGCGATCCCCGGAAGATGTTCCTGCGCTCGCGCGCCAACTCGATCGAAGGCGGCACGTCCGAGATCTTGCGCAACATCCTCGGCGAGCGCGTGCTCGGGCTCCCCGGCGAGCCGCGGGTGGACAAGGAGCTCCCGTGGACCCAGGTCCCGCGCAGCTAGCGCACGCCCGAGTACCGCTAGCCGGTGACCTGCACGTAGTCGACCATCATCTCCGACGGCACGACGACCGGACCCGACACCGTCGACGACAGCCCGAGGTTCAGGACCACGTACATCGGCGACGACGTGATCCCCTGCTTGAGCTGACCCACCTGCACGCCGTCGTAGAAGTACGTGACCACCCCCGGCCGCCACTCCGCCGCGTACGTGTGCCATCCCGCCGGGTTCGCGCCGGCCGCGCAGCCGCCGGGCTCGCCACCGGAGTAGTGGAAGTGCCAGCACGCGAGGCCTGCGAGACCCTCCACCACGTCGATCTCGCCCGTGACCGGATGGGTTCCGGTGCCGTCGGCCCAGAATGCGGGCCAGTTCTGGATCGCCCCTGAACCGGGCGGGAGCCAGATTCGCGCCTCCATGCGCCCGTACGTGAACGTGAAGTGATCCTTGGTCTGCACGAGCCCGGACGCGTAGGGATACGTGACGCCGTTGGTCGCCGTGCACGTACGCGACACCGCCTTGAGGTGCAGGGATCCACCGCTTACCGAGACCTGGGCGGGGTCGTAGCAGCCCTGCTCCGCGGTGTTGACCGGCTTCGAGACGGCCGCGTTGGTCTTGCCGAGCCAGTTCGGCCGCCACTTCGACAGGTTGAGCGAGGTGCCGTTGAAGTCGTCGCTGAACAGCTCCACCGCGCTGCTCGGGGAGCCCACGATCTCGAACGTCGATGCACCGCCGGCACCGCTGAACTTGAGGGTCTTCATTCCCGCGGCCTTGCTGCACGACGGCTGACCCACGATGTCCGCCACCACCACCGCACGCGCGGGCCCCTGGGCGTACGACCCCGTGACCGTGCCTGGCGCCGGAAGCGTCTTCGTGACGTGCGAGCTCGTCGAGGTCGTGCCTCCGGTCCAGGTCACGTGGGTCGGGGTGATCTTCCCGCCCTGGGCCGTCCACTTGATCGTCGCGCTGTAGGTGGGCAGGGTCGTGGTCGAGCAGCTCAGCGTCGCGGCCGCGCTCGTCGCGACGATGCGCCCCGACCTCACCGTCACCGCCGACCGCCCGGTCGTCCCGGTCGTGCAGGTGAGCTTCGCCTTGAACCCCTGCACCACCCCGGTCTTGGCGGTGGAGGTGAGCCCGGGCTTCATGGTCTGCGTGCCGGACATGGTGCAGCGCACCGTGCCCCAGGCCGTGAACGGCGTGACGACGGCCGCGGCCGACGGCCCGGTGAGGAGGCCGGCGCATCCGAGCACCACCACGATGGACGCCGCGAGCCATCGTCGCAATGAAGGTCGGCGCATGCTCAGTCCCTTACTTCCGTGTAATGGGAGGGGCGGCAGGGAGCTCGTGGCTCCCGATGCGGCCGTCCGGCTGCCACGACCGCTGCCGGGGACGCTAGACGTGGGCCTGCCGGCCGTCCAGCACCCCGGGCACGGGTTCGACGTTCCTTCATCCGCGCGCCACCCGCGCGACTGATCGAGGTGGCGGCGGGAATCGAACCCGCGTACGGGGCTTTGCAGGCCCTTGCCTGAACCACTCGGCTACGCCACCGGGAGCCGCGAGGTTACCCGGACCCTCACACCGGGCCGGAGTGTCCGGTTTCGCCACTATTCTCGGAGCGCGTGGGTGACGCAGTGATCGAGCTGGCTGGTGTCACCCGCGCGTTCGGCGACGTGGTGGCGCTCGACGACTTCACCCTCACGGTGCGCGCCGGCGGGGTGACCGTGCTCCTCGGACCCAACGGCGCCGGGAAGACCACCGCGGTCCGCGTGGTGACCGGTGGCATCGTGCCGAAGGTCGGCATGGTTCGGGTCTTCGGCCACGACCCGTGCGGACCACGGGGTGAGTGGATCCGCAGCCGGTGCGGCGTCGTGCCGGCCCGGCCCGCGCTGTACGACCGCCTGAGCGGTTACGAGAACCTGCGCTACGCGGCCGAGCTCTACGGCGTGCCGGACGCGCCCGGACGCATCCAGGACGCGGCCCGCCGGTTCGGGATCGACCACGCGCTGGGCCAGCGGGTCGGCGGCTACTCCACCGGCATGCGGGCGCGGCTCGCGCTATCACGTGCCGTGCTGCACGACCCGGATCTCTTGCTGCTCGACGAGCCCACTGCCGGGCTCGACCCCGAGTCGGCGCGCGTCGTGCTGGCCCTGATCGACGAGATGGCCGAGCACGGCAAAGCGGTCGTGATGTGCACGCACCTGCTCCTCGAAGCCGAGGGACTCGCCGACCAGGTCGTGGTCATGGACGAAGGTCGCGTGCTGGTGGCCGGAACCGCGCGCGATCTCACCCGCCGGTACTGGCCGTCCGTCACCGTGCTCGTCGACGCCGAAGATCCGGAGATGCTCGACCGTTGCGCGGCCTTTCCCTTCGTGCGGTCCTACGAGCGCAACGGAGCCGCGATGATCGAGCTGGAGGACCGGGAGCACGTCGCCGACCTCGTGGACACGCTCGTGGCCGACGGCGTCCGGCTGCTCCGCGTCGAGCCGCGGACCCCTACGTTGGAGGAGCTCTACTTCACCGTCCGGAAGCGTCGATGAACGCGACCCGGGTCAACGCCGTCGCGCGCGCCGACCTGCGCCAGCTCCGCGAGAGCAAGGACTTCTGGGTCCCGCTCTCGATCATCGCGTTGTTCATGTTCGTGGTCGTCCCCGCGGTGATGCTCTACGTGATCTCGACGGTCCAGGACCCCACCCTGCTCGCAAAGCTCGTGGACGTGGTCGGCCGACTTCCGGAGCCACTGCGCGTCCGGCTGGCGGGGGCGCCTCCGGAGGTCCAGGCCTCCTACACCCTCGCGGTCTACTTCTTCGCGCCGCTGGTGACCTTGGTGCCGCTCACGATCTCATCGTCGATCAGTGCGAACACGTTCGTCGGCGAGCGCGAGCGCGGAAGCGGGGAGTTCCTTGCCCACTCCCCTGCGTCGACCGTGGACATCTACCTCGGCAAGCTCATTGCCGCGCTCATCCCCGGGTACTTCACCGCGGTTGGCGGCCTGGTCGTCTACTCCGCCGTCGTGAACCTCGTGGTCTCGACCCGGACGGACGGGGTGCTGTTCCCCACCGGGAACTGGTGGGTCTTCATGCTGTGGGTGATGCCGCCGCTGCTCGCCCTGGCGGTCGCGCTGATCGTGTCGATCTCGTCGCGGGTGACGAGCGGGGCCGCGGCACAGCAGGCGTCGTCGCTCATCGCACTGCCCATCGTGATCCTCGCCTACGCGGTCTCGGAGAAGTCCCTCTTCGGCTCGGCGTGGCCGGCATGGATCGTCGGTGCGATCGCGTGGGGTGGTGCCGCGTTCGCGATCTGGCGCGGCGCCACCACCCTCGACCGGGAGCGGTTGCTCGGCATCGGCAGCTGACCCGGCTCGACGTCTCCGGGATCGCTCGGGCGGGCGGGCAGAATGCGACCACCCACCGCTCCCCCTTCCCACGGTGCGTGACCGCGTGCCATCCTTGGCCCGGTGTGGGGGGAGGAAGACCGGAGCTCGGCGCGGGTACCCGCGCTCGACGGCCTACGGGGCCTGGCCGTCGCCGGCGTCCTGCTCTTCCATGCCGGCGCGACCTGGGCCGGTGGCGGCTTCCTCGGGGTATCCATCTTCTTCACGCTCTCGGGCTTCCTCATCACGTCGTTGCTCCTCGTGGAGCGCGAATCGCGAGGGCGGATCGGGCTCGGCCACTTCTGGGGCCGGCGGGCGCGCCGGATCCTGCCCGCGGCACTCCTCGCGCTCGCGGGTGTCGCGCTCTACGGGCTGACCGTCGCTGACGCCCACCAGGCCGCGCGCCTGCCCGGCGACGGCCTCAGCGCGCTCGCGGAGGTCGCGAACTGGCGTTTCGTGTTCGGGGACCAGTCGTACGCCGCGCTGTTCTCGGCACCGTCACCGGTGCAGCACTTCTGGTCGCTCGCGATCGAAGAGCAGTTCTACCTGGTGTTCCCGCTGGTCGTCGTCGGGCTGCTGGCATTCGCCCACGGTCGCCGCCGGGCGCTCGCGATCGTCGTCGCCGTGCTCGCTCTCGGGTCCACGCTGCTCGGGCTCCTGATGTTCACACCGGGCCATGACCCGTCGCGCATCTACTACGGGACCGACACCCGCGCAGTCGAGCTGCTCATCGGCGCGCTGCTCGCGATCGCGCTGGCCGGTCGGCGCCGGCTCGAAGGACGGACCACGCAGATCGCGGTCGCGACCGCCGGCACCGCCGCACTCGGCGCGCTGCTCGTCAGCTGGCTGCTCGTCGACCAGAGCGACGGCTTCCTCTATCAAGGCGGGTTGGCGGTCCACGGGCTGCTCGCGGCCGCGGTGATCGCCGCCACGCTCGTGCCCGGCCCCGTCCGATCCGCGCTCGCACTCGCGCCGCTGCGCGCGCTCGGGCTCATCAGCTACGGCGTGTACCTGTACCACTGGCCGATCTTCCTGTGGCTCACGCCGGAACGCACCGGCCTGAACGGGGTTGCGCTGTTCGGTGAGCGCATGGCGCTGACGATTGCGATCGCCACGATCTCGTACCTCTGGATCGAGCAGCCGATCCGTCACGGCCAATGGGTCGCGGGTTGGAAGCCCGTCCTCGTTGCGGCCGCGGTCGCCGCCTCGATCGCGGTCGTCTTCGTGAGCGTGCCGGGCTCGATGAGCGCGCCCAAGATCGTGTTCAGCTCGGTCAACCGGCCCGCGGCCGCGCTCGCCGCCGCGGGCTCGAATGCGAAGTCGCCGCCGACGCTGCCGGTCACGGGACCCGACCTCGCCACCCGCCAAGCCGCGTCGTCCACGTCCTCGGTCACTTCCACCGTTCCCACGGCGACGTCGGGACCATCGCTCGCGCCGACGGCGCCCGCACCTGTCGTCGCGCCGGTGCGGCGCATCATGATCGTCGGCGACTCGGTCGGGCAGACCCTCGGGCGCGGGCTGGAGCGCTGGGGACCTCGCCACGGCATCGCGGTCCTGAACGCGGCGCGGTTCTATTGCGGCATCCCGCGCGGTGGCCGGTTGGCGATGGCGCTCGGGCACACAGCGGACGCGTGCGCGGACTGGGCGACGCACTGGCCCACGATGCTCGCGCGCATGCAACCCGATGTCGTCGTGGTGCTCTCGACCATCTGGGACGTCAGCCCCCGCCAGCGCGACGAGTGGGGCCCGGACTACGTCAGCGCGGGCGACCCGCGCTTCGACAGCTTCGTCGAGAGCGAGTGGCGCCAAGCGGTGGCCACCCTCGATGCGCGCGGTGCCCGCGTGGTCTGGCTCACCGACCCGTGCGCGGCCGAGGCCCCGATCAGCAAGGCGCTGCACTACGCGAACACGAAGTACCTCCCCTCGCTGTTGCGCACGACACCCGCGGTGCAGGTCGACCTCGCGGCGCGCGTCTGCCCCGACGGCACGTTCACCGATCGGCTCGGTCCCGTCGCCGACGGGCGCCCTGACGGCATGCACTTCTCCGACCCCGGTGCTGACTGGGTCGCGAGCTGGCTCGGGCCCCGCCTCACCGATCCGAACCTCCACAGCGAGCTCCCGCCGGCGGTTCGGGTCCGCCGAAGCTGAGCCGTTCGGCCGCCACCGCCTGCTGAAGCCGGCGCGTGGCTGACGCTAGAGTCAGGTTTGTGGCTCTCCCGGTGCGCATCCTCGCCGTCGGCGCGGCCGCGCCGAGCCTGCGACTCGCAGCCCGGGACGTCGCGTCGGCCTGGGGCCGGTCCGCCGGCAAGGGCCA
>JADGON010000306.1 GCA_017882945.1 Acidimicrobiia bacterium
CGATCACCTCGTTGCGGCCGAGGTCGAAGTGAACGATCACACCTTCGATGGGGCGTGCGTAGCCGTTGTCCTCGGGTGATTCGCGCAGGAACGAGATGCACCGCGCGATCCGGCGGTCCTTCTCGGCTGCGTACCCGAAGGAGCCGGCCGGCCAAGGGTCGATCTGCACGTTGTCCAGGTTCGTGATCCCGCGGCGGGCGAGGGCGGCGATGTACTCGGGATGCTCCTTCGTCGTGAACATCGCGTTCATCGCCTCACCGAAGAGCAGCGCCGGCCGCATCCCTTCGATCTCGCGCCACTCGCGCACCTCGCCGGTGGTCACCGAGACGATGACTTCGGCCATCTGCAGCTCGGGACCGGGCACGATGAGCGCACGCAGCTCGCGGTCGACCGGGTCGCCGGGCTTCCACTGGGCGACGATGTCCTTGTGCGGCTCCGCCAGCACGATGTGCGCGAAGCGCGCCGCCTCGGTCAGACGGCCGGTGTCGCGGATGATCTCGACGGCTCGGGTGATCTCCTCCTCGGTGACCATCGCGAGCGGATGCGCAAGGGGAGCGGTCATCGTCGGATCTTCATGACGCACGTGTCAGATGTCAACCTTGCGCCGCGGGCTCGGCCTTCGTGTTCTTGGCAGCCCCGAGGAACGCGGGGCGCTCGCCGCCACCGTGGACGAGGATGTTGGCGCCGCTGACGTACGACGCGAGGGGCGAGGCGAGGAACAGGCAGACACCGGCGATGTCGTCCGGGGTGCCCATGCGGCCGAGCGGGACGGTCGCGCTCACCGCGGCGATTCCCTCCTCGTCGCCGTAGAACAAGTGGGCCTGCTCGGTGACGATCAGGCCGGCAGTCACCGCGTTGACGCGGACGCGGGGTGCGAAGTCCACCGCGAGGGTGGTGGTGAGGTTGAGCAACCCGGCTTTGGCCGCGCCGTAGGCCGCGCTCCCCGGGTTCGGCCGCGTCCCGCTCACGCTCGCGATGTTCACGATGCAACCGCCGGACTCCTGGCCCTGCATCACGGCGTTCGCCCGCTGCGAGAAGACGAGGGGCGCGATCAGGTTCAGATCGATGATGGCGCGGGAGAAGCGGGGCGACGCGGTGGCGGAGTCCGCCGGGGGCGATCCACCCGCGTTGTTCACGAGCACGTCGAGGCGACCCGACCGCTTGACCGTCTCGGCCACCACCCGCTCGACGTCGTCCGGCTCGCGCACGTCCGCCGGGACGAAGGTGGCGGCGCGGCCGTCGAAGGACGGCAGGGTCTCGGGATCGGACCGCCCGCAGATCGTCACCTCGGCGCCCGCGGCGAGGAACCCCTCGGTGATCCCGCGCCCGATGCCGCGCGCACCACCGGTGACGATCACGACCTGACCCGTCAGGTCGGGCAGGGCGCTCGCCACAAAGGGGCCGGAATTCGTCATGCGGGCTAGTTTGGCATCCGATCTGACGCACCATCAGAAAGCGGCAGCGCGCGCATGGGCATCTCACAGACCGTCGACGACCAGGGCATCGCCGAGGTCGTCATGGACAACCCGCCGGTCAACGCCCTCACGGTGGCGGGCTGGTTCGACCTGGCCCGGATCGTGCGGGCACTGGGGGAGGACCGGGCGGTCCGGGTCGTCGTGCTGCGGGCCGAGGGCCGCGGATTCAACGCCGGCGTCGACATCAAGGAGATGCAGGCGACCGAGGGATTCGATGCGCTGATCGGTGCGAACCGGGGCTGCTACGCCGCGTTCGCGGCCGTGTACGAGTGCGCGGTGCCGGTGATCGCGGCGGTCAACGGCTTCTGCCTCGGCGGTGGGATCGGGCTCGTCGGGAATGCCGACGTGATCGTGGCCAGCGACGACGCGACCTTCGGGCTCCCCGAGGTGGACCGGGGCGCACTCGGCGCCGCGACGCACCTGGCCCGGCTCGTGCCGCAGCATCGGATGCGGGCGATGGTCTACACGGCGGCGACCGCAACCGCGGCCGAGCTCCATCACTACGGGTCGGTGCTGAAGGTCGTCCCGGTCGAGCAGCTCCGCGACGCGGCACTCGAGGTCGCAGGCCAGATCGCGGCGAAGAGCCCGACGGTCATCCGGGCGGCCAAGGAGTCGCTCAACGGGATCGACCCGATCGACGTGAAGCGCTCCTACCGATTCGAGCAGGGCTTCACGTTCGAGCTGAACCTGTCCGGTGTCGCGGACGAGCATCGCGACGCGTTCGTGAGCAAACGGGAGACGGATACCAGCGCGTGAGTGACAAGCGGATCACGGAAGCAGACGTCGTCGCGGAGATGTGCGACGGCATGACCATCGGTGTCGGGGGTTGGGGATCGCGGCGCAAGCCGATGAGCCTCATCCGGGCCATCGCGCAATCGTCGCTCCGAGACCTCACGATCGTCGCGTACGGCGGTCCCGACATCGGGCTGCTCTGCGCCGCGGGCAAGGTGCGCCGGGTCGTCTACCCGTTCTGCTCGCTCGACACGATCGCGCTCGAGCCGCACTTTCGCGTCGCCCGGCAGAGTGGCGCGGTCTCCACGCTCGAGCTCGACGAAGGCATGTTCCTGCTCGGGCTGCAGGCCGCCGCCTGGCGGGTGCCGTTCATCCCTACCCGGGTCGGCCTCGGCTCCGACATCGTGGACCGCCAGCCCGAGATCCGCACGGTCGTCTCGCCCTACGACGACGCCGAGGAGCTGGTTGCCGCGCCGGCGCTGGCACTGGACGTCGCGCTGATCCACATGCACCGTGGTGATGCCGGAGGCAACGGGCAGTACCTGAACGTGGACCCGTACTTCGACGACCTGTTCTGCATGGCCGCCCAGCGGCGGTTCATGAGCGTCGAGCGCATCCTCGAGACGGACGACCTTCGGGGTGAAGGCCCGGTCCAGTCGATGAAGATCAATCGGTTGATGACCGACGGCGTCATCGAGGCGCCGTACGGAGCGCACTTCACGGAGTGCGTCCCGGACTACGGGCGCGACGAAGCGTTCCAGCGCGAGTACGCGGGAAGCGCGAAGACGACCGAGGCGTGGGAGGCGTGGCGGGCGAAGTACCTCGACTGCGGCGACCACGACGAGTACCGGAAGGTCGTAGGGCTGTGAGCGCTGACGGGTCGAAGGACCTCCTGACGCGGGCCGAGTCCTGTGTGATCGGCGTGGCCGAGTGCTTCCGGGGCGACGGCGAGATCATGGCGAACCCGATCGGCACGATCCCGATGATCGGCGGGCGTCTCGCCCGGGCCAGCTTCGAGCCCGATCTGGTGATGACCGACGGGGAGGCGCTGCTCATCGCGGGCGCGTACCCGATCAGCGCGACCGACCAGCCGAAGGTCGTCGAGGCGTGGAACCCGTACCGCTCGATGTTCGACGTGGTGTGGTCGGGCCGGCGCCACGTGATGATGAGCGGGTCGCAGATCGATCGGTACGGCAACCAGAACTTCGCGTTCATCGGTTCCTGGGAGAAGCCGAAGGCCCAGCTGCTCGGGTTCCGCGGCGCTCCGGGCAACACGATCCAGAACACGACGAGCTACTGGATCCCGAACCACTCGACCAGAGTGTTCGTGGAGAAGGTCGACGTGGTCAGCGGTGTGGGCTACGACCGGGCGGCCGCGCTCGGTCCGGCCGGGCGCTTCCACAACCTGCGCCATGTCGTCACGAACCTCGGCGTCTTGGACTTCGAGACCCCGGACCACACGATGCGCCTGCGGTCGGTGCACCCGGGCGTGACCGTCGACGAGATCGTGGCCGCCACCGGCTTCGAGCTGGTCGTCCCGGACTCGGTGCCCGAGACCCGAGCGCCGACGCCCGAGGAGTACCGCCTGATCCACGAGGTCCTCGACCCCGAAGGGCTCCGCGAGAAGGAAGTCCCGAACCCGTGACGCACGCGGCGCTGCGGACGGCGGCGTGCGAGCTGTTCGGGGTGGAGCTGCCGATCGTGCAGACCGGAATGGGCTGGGTCGCGGGGCCGCGGCTGACGTCGGCCACGAGCGCGGCCGGGGGTCTCGGCATCCTGGCCAGCGCGACGATGACCTTCGACGAGCTGGCCAAGGCGATCCACGAGGTCAAGAGCCGGACCGACAACCCCTTCGGCGTGAACCTGCGCTCGGACCAACCCGACGTCGACGACCGCATCGCGCTCATGGTGCGCGAGGGCGTGAAGGTGGCGAGCTTCGCGCAGGCACCCGGCGAGCGGCTGGTGAAGCTGCTGAAGGACGCGGGCGTCGTGGTGATGCCGACCGTCGGCGCACGCCGTCACGCGGAGAAGGTCGCGAGCTGGGGCGTCGACGCAGTGATCGCGCAGGGCGCAGAAGGCGGCGGCCACACCGGCACCGTGCCGACGAGCCTGCTGCTCCCGCAGGTGTGCGACGCAGTCGACATCCCCGTGTTGGCCGCGGGCGGCTTCCACGACGGTCGCGGGCTGGTTGCCGCGCTCGCCTACGGAGCTGCCGGAGTGGCGATGGGCACGCGCTTCCTTCTCTCCGCGGAGAGCACGGTGCCGGACGTGGTGAAGCGCCGGTACCTCGAGGCGTCGGTGACCGACACGGTCGTCACGACGAGCGTCGACGGATACCCGCAGCGTGTCATCCGCACGGAGCTGGTCGACCACCTCGAAGGATCGGGGCGGATCACCGCCCTGCCCCGCTCGCTCGTCAACGCGCTGCGGTTCCGGAAGCTGAGCGGCCGCTCCCTCGACGACCTGGCTCGCGAAGGCCTGGCGATGAAGAAGAACCAGGGCCTCACCTGGGCCCAGGTCGCGATGGCCGGCAACGCACCGATGCTGACCAAGGCGGCGCTGGTCGACGGCCGCCTCGACACCGGCGTGCTCCCGACCGGACAGGTCGTGGGGCTCGTCGACGAGCTGCCGACCGTGGCCGAGATCATCGGCTCGATCATGGAAGAGGCCGAGGCCACGCTGGCCCGGCTGGAGGGGACGAACGAATGACGACGAAGACGAGGGTTCCGGCGGCCGCGGGCTGGTTCACGATGGACGCGGATCCTGCACTGCTCGGTCGCCGCGGGACCGAGACCGGCAGCTACTTCTTCCCACCCACGCTCGCGTTCTCCCGCAACCCGGCCGCGCCCGCCGAGGAGCTCGACGAAGTCGCGTTGTCGCGCCGGGGCCGGGTGTGGTCGTGGACCACGAACCACTACAAGCCGCCCGAGCCCTACGTGTCGCCCGATCCGTTCGTGCCGTACACCGTCGTCGCGGTCGAGCTGGCGGAGGAACAGATGGTCGTGCTCGGCCCCCTTGATCCCGCGTCCGATCCGGAGGCGCTCGCCGTCGGCCAAGAGGTCGAGCTCGCGCTGACGACGCTCTACGAGGACGACGAGCACGAGTACGTCGTCTGGAGCTGGAGGCAGGCATGAGTGCAGCGAGGGCAACGGAGCAGCAGGTCGGGGAGGTCGCCGTCCTCGGGGTCGGCATGCATCCCTGGGGCAAGTGGGGACGCAACTTCGTCGAGTACGGCGTGGTGGCCGCGCAGGCTGCACTTGCCGACGCGGGCGTCGAGTGGCGAGACATCCAGTTCGTCTCCGGTGCCGACACGATGCGGAACGGATACCCCGGCTACGTCGCCGGTGCGACGTTCGCGCAGGCGCTCGGGTGGCAGGGCGCGTCGGTGGCGTCGTCGTACGCCGCGTGCGCGAGTGGCGCGACCGCGTTGAACACGGCCCGAGCGCAGATCCTCGCCGGCCTCTGCGACGTCGCGCTGGTCGTCGGCGCCGACACGACGCCGAAGGGCTTCCTGGCCCCGAATGCAGGGGAGCGGGGCGACGATCCGGACTGGCTGCGCTTCCGCCTGCTCGGCGCGACCAACCCGACGTACTTCGCGCTGTACGCCCGGCGCCGGATGGAGGTGTTCGGCGCCACGCCTGACGACTTCGCGCGGGTCAAGGTGAAGAACGCGCGCCACGGGCTGAGCAATCCCAACGCGCGGTACCGCAAGGAAGTCACGCTGGAGGAGATCAACGCCGCACCGATCGTCGCGGATCCGCTCCGGCTGCTCGAGATCTGTGCAACCTCGGACGGCGCGGCGGCCGTCGTCATCTCGAGCATGGAGTACGCGAAGTCACGCGGCAAGGGCGAGCCGGTGCGGGTCGCCGCGATCTCCACGGTCACGCCGAGCTACCCGAACACGATCATCGAGATGCCCGCCTTCGCGACGGATTCCGCAGCCGGCGTCGCGGCGCCCGAGAACACGTTCCGCGACTCGATCGCCGCCGCGGCGTACGAGCAGTCGGGTCTCGGACCCGATGACCTCGACCTCGCCGAGGTGTACGACCTCTCCACCGCGCTCGAGCTCGACTGGTACGAGAACATCGGCCTGTGCAAGCCGGGCGAGGCGGAGCGGCTGCTCAACGACGGCGACACGACGATCGGTGGGCGGATCCCGGTGAACCCCAGTGGGGGCCTCGCGTGCTTCGGGGAGGCGGTTCCCGCGCAGGCACTCGCGCAGGTGTGCGAGATCACCTGGCACCTGCAGGGCAAGGCGGGGGATCGCCAGGTCGACGGTGCGCGGGTGGGCCTCACGGTGAATCAGGGCCTCTTCGGCCACGGAAGCTGCGTGATCCTGCGCCGCTAGCCCATAGTGGGTAGAATACCCACTATGGCGTACGTGACCGCGCGACCGAATGGACGCTTCGAGATCCGGGAGTCCCGGACCACCGAGCGGGGACCGCGGTCACGGACGCTGGCGACGTTTCGCGTGCTCGACGACGAAGCGCTGGCGCGGGCCAACGCGCGAGCTGCGACACCGATCGATCTGGTTTCCCTGCGCGCGGCGGCCCGTCGGGCCGGCGCGCCGGTCGTGGCGGGATCGCCGGCCGACCGAGCGGCCCGCCAGCTGCTGCGCGAGGTCGCGCGCGGAGACCGACCCGCGCCGGGTTTGGGCGCCCTGTGCGCGACCGTCCTCCGTGACGTGAGCAGCGTGCCCGACAACGGGGTCTCGGACGCCGTGCGAGATGTCGCGCCGTGGATAGGAGCGAGTGCCGCCGAGCGTGGTGAGGCACTGCGTGACCTCCTCCTGCTCGCGGACCGGCTCCCGGTCCGTCCTCGGGGTCCACTCCGGTTCCCGCGACTCCGGGGATCGGAATGACCGAGCTCTCACTTCCCGACAAGGTGGTCGCGCTCGACCATGCCCTCGACGACGCGGGCATCGATCACGCATTCGGCGGCGCGCTGGCGCTCGCCTACTACGCGGAGCCGCGCTCGACGGTTGACATCGACGTCAACGTCTTCGTGGCGCTCGATCGGGCCGGCGATGTGATCGCGGCGCTCCGGCCGCTCGGGGTCGACGACGCGTTGGATCCTCGTGCGCTCGATCGTGATGGCCAGGTGCGGTTGCAGTGGGGCCGAACGCCGGTCGACCTGTTCTTCGCCTACGACGAGGTGCACGACGCCATGCGGAGGGGCCGACGCGTCGAACCGTTCGGGAGCGACATGATCCCGGTGCTCTCGGCCGAGCACCTCGTCCTGTGCAAGGTGATCTTCGATCGGGACAAGGACTGGCTCGATGTCGCGCAGGTGCTGGTGGCCGTGGACGGCTTCGACGTCGCCGAGGTGCGACGCTGGCTTGCGCGCATCATCGCCGCCGACGACCCTCGCCGGAATCGATTCGACGACCTGGCACGGGAGCTCCTCGGCGCAGGCGAATGACCCGGGCCGTCGCCACCAGGCACACCGCTAGTGTCCACGCCGTGACGACACCGACGCAGTGGAACCTGGCCGACCTGTTCGAAGCGGTGGCGGACGCAGTCCCTGACCGCACCGCGATCGTGGTCGGCGACCGACGGCTGACCTTCCGGGAGGTCGACGAGCGCGCGACCCGCCTCGCGCACCATCTCGCCGCGAACGGCGTGCAGCGGGGCGATCACGTCGGGCTCTACCTCTACAACGGTCCGGAGTACGTCGAGGGGCTGTTCGCGGCCTACAAGCTCGGTGCGGTCCCGATCAACGTCAACTACCGCTACGTCGAGGAGGAGCTGTCGTACCTGTTCGACAACGCCGATCTCGTCGGGCTGATCCACGGACGGGAGTTCGTCCCCCGGATCGCCGCGGTGAAGCCAAAGTGCCCGAAGCTGGTGGCGTTCGTCGCCGTCGAGGACGGGTCGAGCGAGGACCTCGCCGCAGTCGGCGCGACCGAGTACGAGGCGGCGCTGGCCGGTGCGTCGCCTGCACGCGACTTCCCGCCCCGGTCCGAGGAGGATCTCTACATCCTCTACACCGGGGGCACGACGGGGATGCCCAAGGGCGTCATGTGGACGCAGAAGGACTTCTTCCTCTCCACGATCGGGCCGCTCCTGTCGCTGACCGGTGCGCAGCTCGACATCCCGGGCGACGTCGTCGCCGCGGCGGTGGCGGGCGGAGGCGTGGTGTCGTTCCCGATCCCGCCGCTCATGCACGGTGCCGCGCTGTGGGTCGCCCTCATGGCGATGTTCGCGGGCAACACCCTCGTGCTCACGTCACAGCGCAAGATGGATCCGCACGCGATCTGGGCGACCGTCGAGCGCGAGAAGGTCATGGCGATCACGATCGTCGGCGATGCCATGGCTCGTCCGCTCATCGAGGCGCTCGACGAACCCGGCGCGTCGTACGACCTCTCCGGGATGTACGTGATCGGATCGGGTGGGGCGATGCTTTCGCCCGCGGTGAAGCAGAAGATCGCCGAGCGCCTGCCGCACGTGATCGTGTCCGACAGCATCGGCGCGTCCGAGACCGGCTACCAGGGCACATTCGCGGGCGCCGACGATCAGGGCCGGCCACGGTTCGTCATGGGTGAGCACACCACCGTGCTCGACAACGCGGGGATCCCGGTCGTCCCCGGCGACGGTGTGGTGGGGCGGCTCGCGCGCGGCGGTTACGTGCCGATCGGGTACTACAAGGACCCGGAGAAGACCGCATCGGTGTTCGTCGAGGCCGCGGGCAAGCGGTGGGTGCTCCCCGGCGACATGGCGAAGGTCGAGGCCGACGGCACGATCACACTGCTCGGGCGCGGCTCGGTGAGCATCAACACCGGCGGCGAGAAGGTCTTCCCCGAAGAGGTCGAGAACGCGCTCAAGAGCCATGCCGACGTGTTCGACGTCGTCGTGGTCGGCGTCCCCGACGAACGTTGGGGTGAACGGGTCGCGGCGGTGGTCAAGGCCCGCCCGGGTGCAACGCCGACCGCGGAAGACCTCGCGGCTCACGCCCGCGAGCACATCGCCGGCTACAAGGTCCCGCGCGAAGTCCACCTCGTCGATGAGGTCGTGCGCTCACCGTCGGGCAAGGCCGACTACCGCTGGGCCAAGGACGTCGCCACCGGCAAGCAATAGCTCTCTCCCTCTCCGTTGTGGCGTCACTTACCCACGTATCTCGTGGGTAGCTGACGCCAAAGCGTCGGGGTGGGGTTACGCGGAGCGGTCGCGGACGACGAGCGCGACGACGCGCATGGTGATCACGGTGCCGAGGAACAGACCGACGTAGCCGATGCCCTCGAGCGTCGCGGCCTCGTTGGTGTCGCCGGAGCTCCCGGCGGCGAGGAGGAGGACGGCCGCGGTGAGGATGCCGACGAGCCCCACGGCCGCGAGCATCGCCCGGTTCGCGAGGTCGCGCACGAAGGTCGCCTCGTCGGCGTCCGCGAACCTCCGGGTGCGCAGCGTGAGCCGGCCGGACCGGAGCTGCCCGCCGATCGCCTCGGCATGGCCCGGGAGCGTGCGCAACGACGGCAGCGCGCGCAGGAGCTCCTTCTGCAGCTGCTCGTTCACCGCGTCGGTGTCGGCGACGGGCATGATCATCGAGCCCGCCTGCGCCTGGGCCTGCTCCGCGAACGCGAAGCCCGGTGCCATCGTGCGCAGCGTCCCATCGAGGGTGATGAGCGCGCGGCTCAGCAGCGTGAGCGACGTCGGGACCGGCAGGTGGTTGCGTTGGAGCACATCGATCATCGCCTTGAGCATCCCGACGTCGAAGCCGGTGCCGCCGCTGACGTGCATGACCATGAACCGACCGAGGTCGGCCTCGAGCGCGGTGAGGTCGGTTCCCGGAGGGGGCGGGGAGATCGCGAGCACCGCGCGCTGGAGCAGCTCGGGATCGTTGAGCGTGGACGCGAGCAGCAACCCGCCGAGCGCCTCGAGCGTGGACGGGTCGAGGATCCCGGTCGAGCCGAAGTCGAGGAGGTTCAGGGTCCCGTCCTCGGCCAGCAGGATGTTGCCCGGATGCGGGTCGGCGTGGAACACCCCGTCCTCCAGGATCTGGGCCAGGAAGCAGTGCAGCAACCGCTGGGCGAGCACCTCGCGCGGGACCGGACTCGCGTCGAGCGCGGCCTGGTCCGAGACCGGTAGGCCCGAGACCTCCTCGAGCACGAGCAGGCGACGCGTGCAGAGGTCCAGGTGGACTCCGGGGATGTGGATGCCTTCGTCGCTGCCGCGGTCGTTGCGAATCCGCTCACCGGCCTGGCCCTCGGTGGTGAAGTCGAGCTCGGCATTGACCGCGTCGGTGAACTCGCCGACCAGAGCCAGGATGTCGGCCCGCAGGCCGATCGACGTCCGGCGTTGCACGAACCCGGCGAGGCTGAGCATGGCCTGCGTGTCCCGGTTCACCACATCGGCCACATCGGGGCGCTGCACCTTCACGACCACGACCTCACCGGTGACGAGGGTCGCGCGGTGGACCTGACCGATCGACGCGGCCGCGAGTGGTGTCCAGTCGAACGTGGCGAAGACCTCCTCGACCGGACGCCCGAGCTCTTCTTCGACGACGTCGCGGATCTCGTCGGGCGCGGCCGGCGACACCGCGGTCTGGAGCTGGGTGAGCTCGGTGATCACGGGTGCAGGCAGGAGGTCACTGCGGGTCGACGCGACCTGACCGAGCTTGATGAACATGCCGCCGCAGTCTTCGAGCGTGGCGCGCAACCGCGGTCCGAACTCCGGGTCGGCGATCCCGGCTGCCGACGCGAACCGATGATGGAGCAACCCGTCGCGCCGGGCGATCGAGAGCACTTCACGGAACCGGAGCGGCGGCGCGACCGTCCGTCGGATCCGCTTGATCGGGTGCGGGAGCTTCGGGAGCCGGCCGAGTCGCTCGTACGGATCCTTCGCTCCGGGCCGCGCGATGAAGTCGAGCGCGATCGCCACGGCCATCGTCGACAGCACGCTGAAGACGAGCACCCGGATCACCAGCTCGTCGGTGCCGGGGTTCGGACCGACGGAGACGCCGGCGATCACGACGCCGAGGCCCCAGCCCAGGAACCCGGTCACGAACGTGCGGAACCAGGTCTGGCGCACGCCGAGCATGCGGGCGGCGAACCAACCGATCGCCAGGATCAGCGGGAGCAGGATCAGCGCGCCCGCGTCGACTTCGATGTTGATGTCGGCCAGGGTCATGGCGGGCAGGCTTCCCGCCCGGCGCCGCGGATGTCAACGCCGGCAGGATCCCCGGATGATCCGAAGCTGGCATGGGAGGTGCAATCCGGGCGAGCTGACGCCGCCTACCATCACCGGCGTGTCCGCGAAGCGAGGAAAGCCGAAGTCGAACCGCGGTCTCCCGGAGACCGCGGCGACGAAGGAAGCGATGCGTACCGGGCACGGCTTCGAGGCGGCGATCGAAGCCGGCGTGGTGCCGCCACCGGGATATCTCTGGGTGAACAAGTTCCTCTCCGGCTCGCCCGCGGAATGGTTGCCCGGTCTCCCGCACGCCGCCGCGACGTTGAAGGATCGGCTCGACACTGCAGCTTGGCTGACCCGGTTGGCCAACCAGGTCAAGGCTCGGGAGAACCTTGGTGGCACTGCGGCCGAGGTGACGTTGTTCTGGAGCTCGTACACGACCGGCCTCGCCGGGATCACCTTCTCGGCCACCCATGAGTTCCTGGACGAGCAGGCGGAGCTGGCGGCGCGGGTCGACGCGCTCATCGCCGAGGAGCCGGCGCGCGCCTCGATGAAGCCGTGGTTGCCCGATACCGACCTCCGAACGACCGTGCTCGCCGAGGCGGTGCGCCGAGGTCTCCAGTCCAAGGAGATCGTCTTCAAGCGCGGGAAGTTCCTCGGCGACCAGGGTGAGGCCGACTGGGACGCGAACCTTCCCTCCAAGACGCTCGGCGCGTTCTGGATGCTCCTCGAACAGGAGTGCAACAACTACCTGCAGATGCCCGCGTACGGCCTCTTCGACCCGAGCGCACCGTTCTCGGCCCGCTGAACCGCGCTACCGCGGCTTGAAGGTGCCGGCAACGGTGTGCGCCCGGTAGCCTCGGCGACCCGATGGACCTCACGTGGACGGCCGAACAGCAGGGGTTTCGGGCCGAGGCGCGGGGTTGGCTCGAGGCGAACGTGCCCGCGGCGCCCCTGCCGAGCGGCGACACGCGCGACGGCTTCGCCCTCCATCTCGAGTGGGAGCGCCGGCTCTTCGATGCCCGCTGGGCGGTCGTGTCGTGGCCCGAGGCCTACGGCGGCCGGGAGGCGAGCCTCTGGGAATGGCTCATCTTCGAGGAGGAGTACTACCGGGCGGGGGCACCGCAGCGGGTCACTCAGAACGGCATCTTCCTGCTCGCGCCCACGCTGTTCGAGTTCGGGACCCCGGAGCAGCAGGATCGGTACCTCCCGAAGATGGCGAGCGGCGAGGAGACCTGGTGCCAGGGTTGGTCCGAGCCGGATGCCGGAAGCGACCTTGCCGCGATCACGTCCCGAGCGGTCCGAGTTGATGCGGCCGGCGGGTGGCGGCTCACGGGGCAGAAGACGTGGACGACCCGCGGCGCGTTCTGCACCCATCTCTTCGGGCTGTTCCGCTCGGACCCGGAGGCGCAACGCCACCACGGGCTCACCTACTTCCTGGTGCCCCTCGACGCCGCGGGCGTGACGGTGCGCGGCTTCGGCCGCCTCGACGGTGACGAGGGCTTCGCCGAGGTCTTCTTCGACGACGTGTTCGTGCCCGACGATCTCGTGCTCGGTGAGGTGCACGAGGGCTGGCGCATCGCGATGGCGACGACGGGCTCCGAGCGCGGTCTGACGTTGCGCAGCCCGGGTCGCTTCCTCGCGGCCATCAATCGGCTGGTCGAGCTCGCGGACGAGGTCGACCTCGCGACCGGAGTCGGCAACGATCCCGCGCTGCGCCACGACATCGTCGACTCCTACATCGACGCGGAGGCGTACCAGCTCCAGACGCTCGGGACGGTCACACGGATCAGCGCGGGCGAGAGCATCGGCGCGGAGTCGAGTCTCACCAAGATCTATTGGTCCGACCTGGACGTGCGCCTCCACGAGGCCGCGCTGCGGCTCCTGGGCCCGGCGGCAGAGCTCGAGGACAACGGCTGGATGAAGGGGTACCAGTTCGCCCTGTCAGGTCCGATCTACGCGGGGACCAACGAGATCCAGCGCAACGTCGTCGCCGAGCGCGTGCTCGGGCTTCCGAGGAAGTAGCTGTGCGCTTCGCGTTCACCGAGGACCAGCTCGCGTTTCGTGACGCAGTCGGGGACCTGCTCGAGAAGGAGTGCCCGCCGAACGTCGTACGTGCGGCATGGGAGAACGAGACCGGCCGCACCGAGC
>JADGON010000047.1 GCA_017882945.1 Acidimicrobiia bacterium
CGCGGCATGCGGTCGCGGAATCATGTACGCTTATGTTTCGTATACGACACGGGTGTACGGGGACGGTACGCGGACCCCGTTTCCGCACGGAGAGAGGACAGTGGCGACGGTGGAGCCCATCAGGCTCACGCAGCTCTCATCCAAGGCCGGTTGAGCCGCCAAGTACGGTCCGGCGGACCTCAAGGCGATCCTCGACACGCTGGCGCCGCAGGTCTCGGACGACCTCATGGTCGGGTTCGAGACCTCGGACGACGCCGCCGTCTACCGGCTGGACGAGCGCACGGCGCTGCTCCTGACGGTCGACTTCATCACGCCGATCGTGGACGACCCGTACGACTTCGGACGCATCACGGCGGCCAACGCGCTCTCCGACGTCTACGCGATGGGTGGCCGCCCGCTGACCGCGATGAACATGGTGGCGTTCCCGTGTTCGCTGGGGCCCGAGGTGGTCGCTGAGGTACTGCGCGGGGGAGGTGACGTCTGCCGCGAGGCGGGCGCGTTGGTCGTGGGCGGGCACACCATCGACGACAAGGAACCGAAGTTCGGTCTGTCGGTGCTCGGTATCGTCGACCCCGACCGCGTCGTGCGCAACGTCGGCGCGGTTCCCGGCGACGTGTTCGTGCTCACCAAACCGCTCGGCACCGGCATCATCGGGACCGCGCTCAAGCGCGGGCTCGAGGACTCGGGGAGTGCGCACGCGGCCATCGAGTCGATGGCATCACTGAACCGCGCGGCGTGCGATGCGATGCAGGAGATCGGCGTCTCGGCGGCCACCGACGTCACCGGGTTCGGGATCGTCGGGCACCTGCACGAGATGCTGCTGGGCAGCGGCTGCGCCGGAGAGATCGAGTTCGACGCACTGCCGCTCCTCGACGGAGTGGCCGGCTACGCTCAGCAGGGCGTCGTTCCCGGCCGGACCTCGGACGTCATCGAGTACGCGGCCGAGTTCACCGACTGGCGGGCGCACCCCGCCCCGCTTGGTGCCGAAATGTCCGCCGAGCACCTCGCACCTTGGCGCATCCTGTGCGACCCGCAGACCTCGGGCGGACTGCTCATCGCTGTGGCGGCCGACAAGCTCGACCGCCTCCGCACAGCGCTCGAGTCCCGGGATGTCCTGGCCGCTGTGATCGGGCGTGCCCGCACGGGCGCGGTCGGGCGCATCCGCGTGATCTAGACACCGTCGCGGGCGCTCGCCGCGACGTTCCCGTGTGCACGTCTCCATGAAAGGGTGACGAGATGGCGAAGACGTTCTGGTTCACGACGGAGGCGCTGGGAACCGGCGACGAAGAACTCGGGCGGCTGCTCATGCGCAACCTGATCTACGCGCTCGCCCGCGGAGAGACGAAGCCGGCCCGCCTCATGTTCATGAACGGCGGCGTGCGGCTCACGTGCGAGGGCTCGCCGGCGCTGGATGACATCAAGGCGATGGCGGAGGCTGGCGTCATCGTGAAGTCGTGTGGCACCTGCCTCGACTACCTCGGTCTCAAGGACAGTCTCGCCGTGGGCGAGATCGGCGACATGGCCGGGTCGGCCGCGGTGCTTTCCGGCGACGCGGACGTGGTCACGGTCGCGTAGGCGCCGGCGCCGCGTGGATCCGGACCCGGACGGCGGGGCTGCGAACCTGCAGGTCAGGTAGAATCCTGAGGCATGGACACACGAAAGCTCCTCCGCTCGCTTCCCAAGACCGACGAGCTGCTCAAACGGGCCGACCTCGTCGGGCTCGCGCAAACGCTCCCGCTGCCGGTGGTGACCGACGCGGTGCGTGACGCGGTTGAAGGGGTCCGAGTGCGGCTTCTCGCCGGCGAGGAGGCCGTCTTCGATGACGATTCGATCGCGGCTGATGCGATCTCGCTCGCGCAGGACCGCATGCGGCCATCGCTGCGTCCGGTCATCAACGCGACCGGCATCATCGTGCACACCAATCTCGGCCGTTCTCGCCTGTCCGAGGAGGCGCTGCGTGCGGTCGTGGAAGTGGCGGGCAACTACTCCACGCTCGAATACGACGTCGAGAGCGGGGAGCGGGGCAGCCGTCACGTCCATGTGGAGCGGCTGATCTGCGACGTGACCGGCGCCGAGGCCGCGATGGCGGTCAACAACAACGCGGCAGCTGTGCTGCTGGCGATAGCCGGACTCGCCGCCCGCAAGGAAGCGATCGTGAGTCGCGGACAGCAGGTCGAGATCGGCGGCAGTTTCCGGATCCCGGACGTCATGCGCCAGTCCGGCGCGAAGATGGTCGAGGTCGGCGCCACGAACAAGACACACCTGGCCGACTACGAGAACGCGATCACCCCCAAGACCGGGCTGCTCCTCAAGGTGCATTCGAGCAATTTCCGCGTGGTCGGGTTCACGGAGGAGGTATCGCTCGCCGACCTCGTGGCGCTCGGTGCCAAGCACGGCGTTCCGGTGTACGAAGACCAGGGGTCCGGCGTGCTCATCGACCTCGCGCCGTACGGCCTTCCCGACGAGCCGACGGTGCGCTCCTCGATCGAGGCGGGCGCCGATCTGGTCTCGGTCTCCGGCGACAAGCTGCTGGGCGGTCCGCAGGCCGGCATCCTGGTCGGCAAGAAGGCGGTCCTCGACCGCCTCAAGAAGCACCCGCTCGCCCGGGCTCTGCGTCTCGACAAGATGACGCTGGCCGCGCTCGAGGCCACGCTGCGCCTCTACCTCGACCCCGAGCGCGCGCTGCGCGAGATCCCGACGCTGCGGATGCTGACCGAGAGCTCGGAGAGCGTGAGCGCGCGCGCCCGGGTGCTCGTCGACCGGATCGTCGAGGTCACGGGCGACGCCTTCTGGGTCGCCGCGATGCCCGACGTCTCGCGCGCCGGCGGTGGCGCCCTGCCGCTCGCCGACATCCCCACGACGATCGTGACGCTGTCGCCGCGCACCATGGGCGCGAACGACCTCGAGTCCGCTCTGCGGCTCGGCAACCCGACGATCGTCGCGCGCATCCGCGACGGGCGCGTCGTTCTCGATCCGCGCACGCTCGCCCTGCACGAGGCGGACCTGGTCGTCGCGCGCCTCGCCGAGATCGCCGCGGCGGAGTAGCTCAGACATGCCGTCGCACGTCCTCGGCACTGCCGGCCACATCGACCATGGCAAGTCCGCGCTGGTCAAGGCGCTTACCGGCACCGACCCCGACCGCCTCCCGGAAGAGCAGGAGCGCGGGGTCACCATCGAGCTCGGATTCGCGCAGCTCACGCTGCCTTCAGGCAACACGATGGGGGTCGTCGACGTACCCGGGCACGAGCGGTTCATCCGCCAGATGGTCGCGGGCGCGACCGGCATCGACGTGGTGCTGCTCGTCGTGGCCGCCGACGACGGCGTGATGCCGCAGACCCGCGAGCACCTCGCGATCATCGACCTGCTCGGCATCCCGAAGGGCGTCGTGGCGGTCACCAAGTCCGACCTCGCCGACGCCGACTGGATGGCCATGGTGCGCGACGACATCGAGCGGCTGCTGCGCGGCACGAGCATCGAAGGGGCGCCGATCGTAGCGGTGTCCGCCCGCACCGGCGTCGGACTCGACGAGCTGCGCACCGCGATCGACGCCGTCGCGGGTGAGGCGGCGCCGCGCCACGCGGAACTGCCGATGCGGCTTCCGGTCGACCGCGTCTTCACGATCGCGGGCGCCGGCACCGTGGTGACCGGCACGATGTGGTCGGGGACGGTGCGGCGAGACGACCCGGTCGAGATACTTCCGTCGGGAAGGTCCGGGCGCGTACGCGGTGTCCAGGTGCACTCCCAGCCGGTGGACTCCGCGACCGCAGGGATGCGCGTCGCCATCAACGTCGCGGGCCTCGACAAGGATGAGATCGCGCGCGGCGACGTCCTCGCTGCGCCGGGGAGCCTCACCGTCACGGACCGGTTCGACGCCCTGTTCACCTACCTGCCGGGCAACGATCAGCCGTTCGAGAGCGGGGTGCGGGTGCACGTGCACCATGGCACGCGCGAGGTGCTGGGCCGGGTGCTTCTCATGGACGGCGCCGAGCAACTGGCGCCTGGAGAGCGGGCGTTCGCGCAGGTCCGGCTCGAGGAGCCGCTCGCGCCCCGATACGACGACCGCTTCATCGTCCGTTCCTACTCACCGGTCTACACGATCGGCGGCGGCACGGTGCTCGATGCTCTGCCGCCGCGGCGGACGAACCTGCGCCCGAACGAGCGCGAGCTCCTTGAGGCGCTGAGCGTCAGAGACCTCAGCGGCGCCGCGACGGGCCTGCTGGCGTCCCGCGGCATCCCGATGACGTCCGCCGAGGTCGCGATCGCGCTGGGACTCCCGCGGGCGGGAGTCGCCGACGACCTGAACAAGGCCTCGCTCGAGCGGATCAAGGTCGGAACGGACACCTACTTCGTCACCGAGGAGGGCCTCGACCGGCTCCTGTCGGGGACGGTCCGTGAGCTGCTCGCGTTCCACGAGGCCCATCCGCTCGCGACCGGCACCACCGCCGGCGCGGTGCGCGACAAGGTGGACCGACGCGTCCCGCAAAGGGTGTTCGACGCGGTGCTCGAGATCGCCGCCAACCGCGGGCTCGTGCGGATGACCGCGGGCGAGGTGCGACACCCTCAGGCCGCGGCCGCAGCGCTCGCCGAAGAGGACGCCGCGCTGACGACGCTGACGCCGATACTCGAGTCACAGGGGCTCGCCACCGGCACGGTGGCCGAGCTGGCAACCGAGGCCGGCGTCGACATCGGCGTGGCGCGCAAGGCGCTCACGAAACTGGTGTCGGCGGGACAGGTCGTGCGGCTCGGCCCCGAGATGCACTTCTCGGCCTCCGCGGTGGATGCCGCGCGGGAGCGCATCGTCGGCTACCTCGGGGAGCACGGCACGATGCTCGCAAAGGACGCGCGGGACGTGCTCGGCACGAGCCGAAAGTACGTGGTCCCGCTGCTGGAGTACTTCGACGCTCGCGGCGTGACGAAGCGCGAGGGTGACGTCCGGACGCTGCGCGCGCGCTAGAGCGAGCGGTCGGCCCGCGGTCCGCTACTCGGCCGGAGGCTCGATCCGCGGCAGCCTGATGGTGAATGACGCGCCGCTGCCGGCCCTGTTGGCGACCGTGATGGTGCCCTCGTGCAGTTGCACGAGGCGCCGGGTTATCGCGAGCCCGAGGCCCGAACCGCCTCCGCCGTCCGGCCGCGGTCCGCTCGTGCGGTAGAAGCGGTCGAAGACCCGCCCGAGTTCCTCGGGCCGAATACCCGTACCGTCGTCGGCGACCGTGATCTTGACCGCGGAGTCCGCCGGGACCGCGCACAGTTCGATCGTCCCACCCGCTTGGGTGTGCGCGACCGCATTGCCCACCAGGTTCAGCAGCGCGCGGTTGAGCTGGTCGGGGTCGCCATCCACCCACAGGCCCGGCGTCGCGTCGACGGTGATGTGCCGGTCGCCCAACGCCCGGCCTCGCGCGGCTGCCTCGTAGAGCAGGCTCGCCACGTCGAGCGGTTGCCGGAGCGCCTCGCCGCCTGCTTCGAGGCGGGCGAGCGCGAGCAGATCGTCCACGAGGCGTCCCATACGCGCGACCTCGTCCGAGATCACCGCGAGTTCCTCTCCGCGCTCGGCCTCGTCCATTTCCACGTCGTGCAGCAGTTCCAGATGCCCGGCCATCACGGCAAGGGGGGTCCGCAGCTCGTGCGAGGCGTCGGC
>JADGON010000048.1 GCA_017882945.1 Acidimicrobiia bacterium
ACTGCAATCCGTTCGCGGCGAGGCGGTCGATGTTCGTCGTGTCGATGTCCGACCCGTAGCAACCGAAGTGGGCGAACCCGGTGTCGTCGAGCAGGATCACGACGACGTTGGGGGCGTCGGGACTCGCGGCAACCGGTTCGGCGAACCACGGCGTCGATTCGAGATGGGTGGTGCCGATCGTTCCGTGGAACTCGTCGAGACTGGGCACGGGTCTCTCCCTCCGGGTTTTGGCAGAGGGTATGTCAATAGCCCGGCCGGGAGCGAGTGGTGCCGCAGTAGCGTCGAGGCGGCCGGCCGACGTCAGGAGCACGCGTGCGCATCGGAGTGGTGTTTCCCCAGACGGAGCTCGGTGGCGACGTCGGTGCGGTGCGCGCGTACGGCGAGCGGGTCGACGACCTCGGCTTCGCCCACATCCTGGCCTATGACCACGTCGTGGGTGCCGACCCCGCGGTGCACCGCCCGTGGAACGGCCCGTACAACATCGACACGACGTTCCACGAGCCGTTCGTGATGTTCGGCTACCTCGCCGCGGTCACGTCGATCGAGCTGGTGACCGGCATCATCATTCTGCCGCAACGCCAGACTGCGCTCGTCGCCAAGCAGGCAGCCGAGGTGGACCTCCTGGCGGAGGGGCGGTTTCGCCTCGGAGTCGGGCTCGGATGGAACGCGGTCGAGTACGAGGCGTTGGGCAAGGACTTCTCGAACCGCGGGAAGCGTCTCGACGAGCAGGTCGAGCTGATGCGACGGCTCTGGACCGAACGTTCGATCACGTTCGACGGAGCGTTCGAGCGGGTCACGGCCGCGGGAATCGCTCCTCGGCCCGTTCAGCGTCCGATCCCGGTGTGGTTCGGCGCGACGGCGCCGGCTGCGTTACGCCGCGTCGGTCGGTTGGCCGACGGCTGGTTCCCGCAAGTGCCGCCGGGCGCGAAGCTCGATGCCGCGCGCTCCATCGTGCATGCCGCGGCCGCCGAAGCCGGTCGCGATCCCAATGCGATCGGCATCGAGGGTCGGATCTCCTGGGGTGAAGGCGGGGTCGACGAGCTCGTCAAGCATGCCGGTCGCTGGCGTGACGCGGGCGCCACGCACCTTGCGATCAACACGATGGGTGCCGGTCTCGCATCGCTCGACGAGCACCTTGGCGTCCTGGACCGGGCGAGCGAGACCCTCGCTCCGCTCCTCGGCTGACGCCCGCTCCGTCTCGCACGCGCGGCGCGCGCCGAGCCGCACCTCGACGCCGTCGGAGTAGAGCGCTCTGGGCCTGCCGACACCCGGTGGAAGCCCGGCCGCGCGGAGGAGGTGGTCGTCGAACTCGACGACGGTTGCGTGCCGGAGCGGCCAGGCCGCGTGATCGGCCTGGGTCCGAGCCAGCGCCGTTCCTCTCGCGCTGAAGAGCGTCCAGCGCGCGGTGAGGAAGTGATCGAGGTCCTCCACCTCGCCCGCCTGATATGCGTCGCCGACGTCGAGCACCACGCGCGACGTGGGATGATCTGCGCCGGGCCAGCGGCGCCGGCATTCGTATGTGACGCGATCGCCTTCGCGGGTCAAGCGCATGCGGGCCCACTGGTATGGCAGCGACCAGGCCGTGCGCGCGGCCACGACCGCGCCGAGGCGTTGCGCGTCGAGCGACAAGAACCAGATGCCGCGCGTTCCGTCCGCGGCGCGTACGTACGTCCGGACGTTCGTCTCGACGAAGCGACCCACCCAGGGGAGGTAGGGGAGCCCGGGGGTGCGGATGTCGAGCCGGAAGGGGATGAGCCCGACCCAGGCCACCCCGTAGTACTGGTCGACCGCGAGCCCGTCCGGCAGCATCGACTGCACGACCTCGGGCGCATACGGCCAGTGCACGAAGCTCAGGCTGGTCCAGCGGTGGTGCTGCCACGCCCGGACCACGGGTTCCGGCGGGTGCGGACCGACGGGGACATCGAGGTCTCGGGTGGTCGTCGAGGTTCGGTCCGGGAGCTGCATGGGACTCCTCTCGCCTGCATTCCCAGCCTGCCACACTTTTGAGCGTATGCTCAAATCAATCGCTCAGAAGCCTCGCACACCGGAGGGGAAGGAGGTGGCGTGACGAAGTCGGGAGTGGGCGCCCGGGGCGGCTCGACGACCGGGGCCCGTACCCGGGAACGCATCGTCGAGGCCGCGATCGAGACGTTGAAGACCGAGGGCTTCGCCGGTGCCAGCGCGCGTGCGATCGCACGGACCGGGGGGTTCAACCAGGCGCTGGTCTTCTACCACTTCGGTTCTGTCAACGAGCTGCTGCTCGCGGCGCTCGACGCGACCAGCCAGACGCGCATGGCGCGCTACCGCGACGCGGTCGACGGGGTCGAGAACCTCGGTGATCTCTTCCGGGTCGCCACCGAGATCTACGCCGAGGACCTCGACGCGGGCCACATCAAGGTGCTCGCCGAGCTCATGGCGGCGAGCACGACCTTCCCGCAGCTCCGCACCGAGATCGTCGCGAGAGTCGAGCCGTGGGTGCGATTCACCGAGGAGGCGCTCACCAGGCACATGGAGGGATCGCCGTTCGCGCAGTTGCTCGCGCCGAAGGATGTCGCGTACGCGATCGTCGCGCTCTACCTCGGCATGGAGATGCTGGCAAACCTGGATGACAACCGCGATCGGGCGGACGCGATCTTCGCGACAGGAGCTCGCTTCGCCGCGCTCTTCGAGTCGTTCGGCGCGTGAGACGTGGCGGACCGCTTTGGGTTCCTGGCCGTCGAGGGTGATAATCATCGGGCCGAGCGTGCATCTCGAGGGAGACCAGGTTGAGCGACGACGTCATCGACAACGAGTCGGAGCATCGCTTCGTGGTGACTCGTGACGGCCGCACTGCCGAGCTGACCTACCGGCTCAACGGGAGGCGCTTCGTGCTGATCCACACGGGCGTGCCGGAGGAGCTCGAGGGCCAGGGGATCGGGGGCGAGCTCGTCCGGGCCGCCGTGGCGCGGGCGGCGAGGGACGGTCTCACCGTTGTTCCGGTGTGCCCGTACGCGCGGCAGTGGCTCCAGAAGCACTCTGACGTCGCGGACCTCGCCGAGATCGACTGGGTCGCGCAGGACTAGCGAATCACCACTGCAGATCGAGCGCCTTGCGCATCGCCGCTTCGAACGCCGCGTCGTCGAGCGCGCGGCGCGTGGCCATGATCATCTCCGCGTCGGCGCCAACCGGGACGCGCAGTGGAGTCGCGGGGTCCTCGATGGCGTTCGCGATCGCGACGGCGACGATCTCGGGGCCGGGCCGGCCCGCAGGACCGGTCACCTTGGCATCCGTCCCCTCCCACTGCTCGAGGAGCGGTGCGTACGCCTCATGTCCCTCGTGGTGCACGCCCCGCTTCATGCCCGGCGCGATGTACCCGGGCTGGATGATGACGATGCGGATCCCGAAGTGGCTCAGCTCGTAGTGCAGCGTCTCGGACAGGGCCTCGAGCGCGTACTTGGACGCGGCGTACGCACCTTCGAGCGGTGTTGCGACCTGACCCTGCACCGAGCTGACGTTGACGAAGGTCCCCGAACCCCGTTCGCGCCAGGACGGGATCAGCTCCTGCGCGATGCGCAACGGACCGTACGTGTTCGTGTCGACGATGGCGTGCAACCGGTCGAGCGGATAGCCCTCGAGCGGCCCACGACCCTGCAGCGCCGCGTTGTTCACGACGACGTCGAGCTCGCCGGCCGCGTCGAGCGCGGTGCGCACCGAGTCGGCGTCGGTCACGTCGAGCGAAAGGCGTTGCGCGACATCGAGGCCGGCGAGCAGGCTCACGTCGCGCGCGGTGGCCACCACGTCGTGCCCGCGTTGCGCGCACTCGACGGCCGTCGCCTGCCCGATGGCCCGGCCCGCACCCGTCACCAGGATTCGCATCCCCGGAATCTAGAAGGCGGCGCCCGGCTCCTGTGTCTCGGTGGTTTCTCGCGCCGGCGGCTCAGCCGAGCGGCAGGCCGGATCGAATCTTCTCGGCAGGCGGCGGGAGGAGCGTGGGTCAGGAGGTGGGGTCGTCGGTGGGGCGGACATGGGCGGGGGTGAGCGACACGAACATCGCGGTGGCGGCGAGGACGAGCAGCCCGGTGGTGAGGCTGAAGATGCCGGACAGGATGCCGACGATCGGCGGACCGGCGACCATGCCGAGGTAGCCCGCGGCCGTGACACCTCCGATCGCGAGCGCCGGGTGGCGGGCCTCGTTGTTCACATCCGCCAGCAACAACGGCCAGACCACGGTGATGCCGACGCACGAGACCGCGAGACCGACCGCCCCGAGGGCCGGGCTGCTGGTCAGCGCTTCGAGCGCGATCCCCGCCGCCGAGAGCCCCGCACCGAATGCGATCCCGCGGCGGGTGCCGAACGCACCGATCGACGGACCTCCGGCGATGCGCGTGATCGTCGCCAGCCCCTGCCCGACCACGTATGCACCGACCCCGGCCAGGACTCCGAGACCGAGATGGCCGCGCAGGTAGAGCACACCCCAGGTTGCAACGCCACCTTCGACCATCGCGGAGGCGGCGAACACGATTGCGAGGACGACGAGACCCTCGTGGCGCAGGCTTGCGAGGGCACGGAGCAACGACGGATGAATGCCTCGGGGTGGACTCGGAAGGCGTGTGGAGTGGCTCATGTACGCGACGAGGAATCCGAGCACCGCGATCCCGACCCACACGACGCGCCAGCTCGCCCCCAGCTCGAGTGCAATTCCGGTCGCGGCTGCGCCCAGCACCGCGCCGCCGTTGAAGAGGCCATGGAATCGGACGAGGTGACCCGGCCGATCGGCCAGCACCGCGGCGGAGACGACGTTCATGACGACGTCCACGAAGCCGCCGGCCGCCGTGGCGAGGGTGAACGCCACCGCGAAGAACCCGAGCGCGGGCGATGCGGCGACCACGATGAGCAACGCGCTCCAGGTCAGCAGGGCGCGAGCGAGCGCGGTTCCTGCACCCCATCGGTCGGTGAGCGCGCCGCCGACGGCGTTGAGGGCCGCGGCGAACAGGATGCCGAGCGCGAGCACGAGTCCCAGCCCGGGGTCCGAGAGCCCGAACGTCCGCTGGATGTCGATGACCGCAACCGCCCAGGCGCCCGCGTAGCTCCCGAAGACGAGAAACGCTCCGGCAACGGGCCGGAGCGCCGGACGTTCGGGCGTCAGGTCGCCCTCGGTGGTCGGCTCGACGGCCACCGGGTCAGACAGGACCGACGACGTGCGAATTGTTGACCGTCACCTTGTAGCCGTCGGGATCGCGCACACTGAACGCCGCGTGAATGCGGCCGTGCTGGATCGGCGACGGATCGAGGCCCCGGGAGTGCCACTGCTCGTGAATCGCTTCGAGGTCGTCGACCATGAGGTCGAACGGTGCATCCTCGTCGGTGTCCTCCGCCGGCGTTCCGGGCAGGAGGATGAGATGCGTTCCGCCTCTGAGCTCGAGCACCACGACGTTCTCGTCGCGTCCGACCTCGCGCAACCCGATCTCGCGCCAGAACTCGGCTGACTGCTCCAGATCGCTGACCCGGTGCACCGCGTGCCCGATCCAGACCGGAGGACGTTCATCCATCCCGTGCAGTGTTGCACGCCGGGTCGCTAGCGTCCGTCGCGATGAGGTATCGGGTGGTGGTGTGGGGGACCGGGAACGTCGGCCGACCGGCGCTGCGCGCGGTCGCGGCGCACCGGGACTTGGATCTCGTCGGTGCGATCGTGTCGAACCCCACGAAGGTGGGGAAGGACGCGGGTGACCTCGCAGGCATCGCACCACTCGGGGTCGCGGCAACCGACGACGTCTCGGTGGCGTTCGCCGGCGACGTCGATGCCGTCGTCTACACGGCGACGGCGGACACCCGACCCGACGCCGCGTACCAGGACCTGATCGCGTGCCTGCGCGCCGGCTCCAACGTCGTGTCGACGGCCTTCTATCCGTTGCTCCACCCACCGAGCGCGCCAACGGAGCTGCTCGAGCTGGTCGGCGCGGCGTGTACCGAAGGCGGATCGTCGGTGTTCGTCTCCGGCATCGATCCCGGTTGGGCGCTCGACATCCTTCCCGCGCTCGTGAGCGGGGTAGGCGCGGGAATCACCGAGATCCGGGTGCAGGAGCTCTTCAACTATGCGCTGTACGACCAGCCCGACGTGGTGCGCGACGTGATCGGCTTCGGTGGCCCGATGGACGAGCTCCCGTTGATGCTCCTGGACTTCTCGCTGCAGATGGTGTGGGCGCCGATGTTGCGCATCCTCGCCGACCTCCTCGAAGTGACGATCGACGAGATCACGACTCACGTCGAGCGCCGACCCCTGGAGTCCACGATCGAGGTCCCGGGAATGGGCAAGTTCGCGAGGGGAACCCAAGGTGCCTTCCGCTTCGAGGTGCGCGCGATCGTCGCGGGGCATCCGCTGCTGGTCATCGAGCACATCACCCGCATCGACGACGATTGCGCGCCGTACTGGCCCCAGCCGAGCGCGCCGGGGGGCGAGCACCGGGTGCTGATGTCGGGACATCCGAACCTGCAGGTCTCGGTGCACGGCACCGAACCGGGGGAGCCCGGTGCCGCGGGTGGCGGGAACGCAACCGCGGCCAACCGGATCGTCAACGCGATCCCCGCGGTGTGCGCGGCCGCGCCCGGTCCCTACAGCTCGCTCGATCTCCCGCCGATCACTGGTGCTGCGCAGCTGCGTACCTCCTGAACGCCAGCGAAGCGCATCCGCACGCGACGATCTAAGCCGCGGGCAGCTCAGCCAGCTCCGCCTGGCGGCGGTACGACCAACCCGGACCGCGCAGGACGAAGGAGAGGCGATCGCGCCACGTGCACGACCGTCCGACGTCGCGCAGCATGTCCGCGTGCTCGTGGGTCATCACGCGGGTGGGCTCGAAGGTGTTGATGTTCTTCGTGAGCCCGTAGACGACCGGTTCCCCTTCTCGTTCGAACGTGCCGAACAGGCGATCCCACAGGATCAGGATGCTGCCGTGGTTGCGGTCGAGGTACTGCTGGTTGACACCGTGATGGACGCGGTGATGCGACGGTGTGTTGAAGAGCTGCTCGAACGGACCGAGGCTCCGGATCGTGTCGGTGTGGATCCAGTACTGGTAGAGCAGGTTGATCCCGCGTGCCTGGACCACGAGCTCTGGGCGCACGCCGAGCAGGCAGAGGAGTCCGTACGGAGCGAAGGTCCCGAACGCGTCGGCCACCGGCTGGCGGAGCGCGGTCGAGAGGTTGTAGCGCTCGCTGGAGTGGTGCACGACATGGATCGCCCACATGTACCGACTCTCGTGCATGAACCGGTGGTTCCAGTAGTAGATGAAGTCCCAGCCGAGCACCGCGGCGGCGAGCGCGAGCGGGCCGTTCCCGAGATCGCGAACGAGCCGTCGGTTCCACATCCGGTCTGATGAGGTCAGCGACGCCCAGGTCGTCGTGATCGCGATCCCGCCCGCGGCAACCGACGCCACCGCGGCTGCGGAAGCGACCTTGCGCGCGAAGCTGCGCCGGCGCGCCCGGCTCGCGGATGGTGCCTCGTCGTTGCCGTCCGTCGTGATCGCTTCGGGGCGGGCGACCCGATCCGCGACCACGGTCACCGCCGCCGTTCCGATCGCCGTCGCGACGAGTGCCTTGCCGTACCGACCTTTGAACGGCGTGATCGGGCCCAGCAGCTTGGGCATCACGATCGGGGCGACGAGGCTGGCCACGCCCATGGTCAGGCTCGTGATCGTGTCGCGGCGCTCGTAGTCGGCCGCCGACGGGCCCTCGCGCTCGGCGCGCCGGCGGAGCCATCGGTATTCGGCGCCCATGGTCCCGAAGTACACCGGGACCGCCGCCTGGGTCGCGTCCACCAACTCGTTTCTCCCCCTGCTGGCTGCTCGCGTGTCCCTCGACGTGCGAGATTGTCGCAGAGATCGGCGTGAAGAGAAGGAGACCATGGAGATGGCGTTCGGAACCGGGCGACGGGCAAACCGGCTCGCAGTGATCGCGGGCACGATCCGGCTGGCGTCGGGGGTGTCGTTCCTCGTTGCGCCGGAGGCCGCGAACCGGCTCTGGGGCGATGTGGAGGACAGCGGCCCCACCGCGAGCCTCCTGTTGCGTTCGATGGGGTACCGCGACGCACTCATCGGTGGCCTGTTGCTCTGGAGCGGTCTGCGCGGCGCCCCTTCCACGGCCGGCTGGTTCCTCGCCTCGGCGGGGGCCGACGGGGCCGATCTGCTCGGGGGCATCGCGAACCACGACCGCATGACGACCCAGCAGCAGGTCCGCGGGCTCGGTGGCGCCGCCGTCGGGATCGCCGTCGGCGTGCTTGGCGCGACCGGCGCCGCGCAGCGCTCGATCAGCGCAGCCGCTTGAGCTGATCCTTGGCGTCGACCGTCGCGCCGAGGTGGACGTAGGACGCTGCGTCGAAGTCCTCTGGCGCGGCGACTTCGGTGACCGGGTCGGGATGGTCGTCCCATTCGAGCCGCAGCGAGCGCGCCATCGTGGCATGCATGTCGTAGAGCGCGGTCACGTAGGTGAGCTCGAGGATTGCTTCGTCGGTGAGGTGGTGGTGCAGCACGTCGAACAGATCGTCGCTCACCCGTCCACCGTCGTAGACGATCGCGTCGCTGTACGCGAGCGCAGCCCGCTCGAGCTCGGAGAAGAGCGGTGAAGTGGCCCACGACGGGATGGCGGCGATCTTCTCGTCAGCGACTCCCAGACCGCGCAGGGCGATGCAGTGCTGGCTGAACACGAACTTGCTCCCCCGCGCCCACCCGACCCGCGCCTGGGCGAGCTCGCGGAGCTGCTCGTCGATCTGGCGGTCGGGGCTGCGGTAGAGCACGAATCCCTGGACCGCATGCTCGAGCACATCGGGCACGAGCGCGAACACGGTCCACCAGTCACCTTCCGAACCGGTGCCGGTGACCGCACCGTCGAGCGGGTCGACGCCCGGCCCGAAGACCAGGTCGTACATCGCGTGGACCAGCGTGTCGTCGGTGTCGGATCGACCGACTTGCCGGAGGCGGGGCATGCGGACTCCTTCAGATCGAGCTCGGAGATGGCTGTAGGTTCCTCATGCATGACCGTCCCTGATCTCTTGGCGACCACGTTCTGGGCCGACCTCGACGGCATGCACGAGTTCTTCACCGAGGCTCGCGCGGATGGTCCGCTCTGGCGAGACGAGAAGAACGCGCTGTGGGCGGTGATTCGCCATGCCGAGGTGCTCGACGTCGAGCGGCGCGCCGAGGAGTTCACCTCCCGACCCGCGTACCGCTCGTTCGGTGACCCCTTCGAGGGCGACATGATCGCCAAGGACGACCCCGAGCACATCGACCAACGACGGATCGTCAGTGCCAAGTTCGCGCCCCGGTCGGTACGGGAGATGGCGCCGCGGCTGGACAGCCTCATCGACGAGCTGATCGACGGCATGGTGGACACCGCGGCGAGCGAGGGCGACGTCGAGGTGATCGACGCGCTCGCGGCGCAGCTCCCGTCGCGGCTGACGACGGATCTGCTCGGGTTCCCCGAGGATCGTTGGCGCGACGTCAAGAGCTGGTCGGAGCGATTGATGCGCATCGACGGCGCGACGACGGACAACAACACGGCGATGGGCATGCTGACCGCGATCCAGGAGTTCGCGCAGGTCGTCGACGCGACCGCGACCGCGCGGCGCGGCTGCCCGGCGGACGACCTCATCTCGAGCTGGGTGGAGGCCGACTTCGATCAGATCACGATGATCCACGAGACGGGGCTCTTCATCTCCGGCGGGGCCGAGACCACGCGCACCGCGATCTCCCGCGGTCTGCGCATCCTCGCTGATCATCCGGACCAGTGGGAGGCCGCGGCCGCGGACCCTGCGCTTGTTCCCGGCTTGGTCGAAGAGGTGATCCGTTGGGTCACGCCCCTCAACAACTTCTTTCGCAGCGCGGCGAGGGACACGAAGATCGGGGAGCAGGAGATCGCCAAGGGCGACCGCATCTGCATCGTCTATCCATCCGCCAACCGTGACGAGCTCGTCTTCGACGACCCGTTCCGGTTCGACATCCGGCGATCTCCGAATCGACACGTCGCCTTCGGCTACGGCACGCACTTCTGCTTGGGGGTGAACCTCGCGCGCACGGAGCTCCGCATGTTGTTCGGCGCGCTCACGCAGCGACTCACGAACCTGCGGGTCGTCACCGAGCCCGACATCGAGCCGAACATCTTCGCCGGCGCGGTGCGCTCGTTCCGCCTCGCCTTCGACGTCCGCTAGCCCCTCCTCGTTTTGGCGTCACGTACCCACGTATACCGTGGGTAGCTGACGCCAGAATCCGGGCTGGGTGGCAGGGGCGCCCGACGGGCCTGGGTCAGCCGGTCTCGCCGAAGCGCTCGACGCGGATGCGGTCGACCGGGAAGCCGAGGTCGGTGAGGAGCTCGGTCGCCGCGTCGGCGAATCCGGGCGAGCCGCACACGAACGCGGTGGTGTCGGGGAGGAGCGCCGGGGCCAGGTCGTCGGTGGTGAGGCGGCCGGCCGGCCGCTCGAACCCGGGTGGTGTCGCACGCGTGTAGACGATCGTGGTCTCCGGTCCTGGCAGCTCGGTCGCGTAGTAGAGGTTCCCCGGAGTGCGAGCCGAGACGACGAGCCGCACGAGGTCCGAGCGCCCCGCGTTGCGCGCGAGCCGGAGCATCGCCATGAGCGGCACGATCCCCGAGCCGCCACCGATGAGCGTCGCGGGCGTGTCCGCCTCCCAGACGAACCAGCCGCCGATCGGTCCTCGAACCTCGAGCTCGTCGCCGGGTACGACCTCGTCGTGCAGGAAGGTCGAGATCTCGCCGTCCTCCAGGCGCTCGACGGTGAGGTCGATCTCGTTGGAGCCGTCGGGTGGCGACGCGACGGAGTACGACCGGGACGCCTGGTAGCCGTCGGGTGCGGTGAGACGCACGATGTAGTGCTGGCCCGCGCGATGCGGTGCGGGCGCGGGGAGCCCGAGCCGGAACGTCTTTGCGGTCGGGGTCTCGTCGCGGATCTCGATCACCTTCGCGATCTGCCACGAGAGGTGCCCTCCCGCTTCGGGCGCCGGGGTGCCCACGCGTCAGTCGCCCTGGTAGCGCTGCTCGAGCCAGGGGTCGCCCCGGTCGTGGTAGCCGTTGCGCTCCCAGAAGCCAGGCTCGTCGTGGTCGAGCAGCGTCAACCCCGAGACCCACTTGGCGCTCTTCCAGAAGTAGAGGTGCGGGACGAGCAGCCGCGCGGGACCGCCGTGCGCGCGCGGGAGCGGCTCGCCGTCGACCTCCCATGCGACCCAGGCCTTGCCGCCGGTCACGTCCTCGAGCGGGAGGTTGGTGGTGTAGCCGGTGTGGCACGTCGCGAGGAGGTGGGTCGCGCTCGGAAGCGGCCCGGCAGCTTCGAGCAACGCGTCGATCGAGACGCCGCCGAAGACCATGTCGAACTTGGACCAGGTCGTCACGCAATGGATGGCCCCGGAGTACGTCGACGGCGGCAGCGCGTGGATCTCGTCCCAGGTCCAGGTGGTCGGCCGCTCGACGAGCCCGTCGATGCCGAACGTCCAGGTCGCGGTGTCGAGCGTCGGGGTGGCCTCGGCGGTCAGCGTCGGCCACCGCTTGCCCGTGTCGTACTGACCCGGTGGAAGCCGCGGGTCCCGGTTCTTCCCGCGACCCTTGAAGCCGCGCGTGAATCCTCCGACCATCCGTTGCCCCTTTCCCGGGCTGGTCATGTGGCGAACGACAGGTGCTCGTGCACGGAGCGAATCGCCGCGGACCCTTCGCCGACCGCAGACGCGACACGCTTCACCGAACCGCTGCGCACGTCGCCGACTGCGAAGAGGCCAGGCTGGCTCGTCTCGAACGGCAGAGGCGCGCGACCAATCGACTCCCAGGCCTCGCCGAGGTCGTCCGGAGCGAGTGACCGGTCCGTCCGCAGGAACCCGGCCGCGTCGACCGCGACGTGCCCGGCCAGCCAGTCGCTTCCCGGATCCGCGCCGATGAACGAGAACAGCGCCACCGCTGAGATGTCCACCTCGCCCGAGACGGTGGTGACGGTGATGCCGTCGAGCGTGCCGTCGCCATGAAGCGCAACGCATTCGCTCTCGGTCCGGACGGTGATGTTCGGGTGGGCGTCGATCCGATCGGCGAGGTAGCTCGACATGGACTTGCCGAGGTCCGTGCCGCGGATGAGGAGCGTCACCGCACTCCCACCCTCGGCGAGGAAGATCGCGGCCTGGCCTGCCGAATTGCCGCCGCCGACGACGACCGCGGGCGCGTCGCCGACGAGACGAGCTTCGACCTCGGTCGCTGCGTAGTACACGCCCGTTCCTTCGAAGTCCGCGAGCCGCGGGATCCGTAGCCGCCGGTAGTGCGCGCCGGTCGCGACGACGACCGCGCGGCCGGCGAGCTCGGTGCCATCGGAGAGGAACACGACGAGGTGCCCGCCGACCTCCTTGAGGCCGACGACTTCGCACGGTGTCGTGAGCCGCACTCCGAACTTGAGCGCCTGGGTCATTGCCAGGTTGGTCAGCTCGTTGCCCGAGACACCTTGCGGGAAGCCGAGGTAGTTCTCGATGCGCGAGCTCGTCCCCGCCTGGCCGCCCGGTGCGACTGCTTCGACCGTCAGCGTGTTGAGCCCTTCGGAGGCGCCGTACACCGAGGCTGCGAGCCCCGCGGGTCCCGCGCCGACGACGACGAGATCGAAGCACCGATCCGGAATCGACTCGATCGTCATGCCGAGATCCTGGGCGACCTGCCCCGGGGTCGCCTGACGCACGACCGCGGTCCCGGTGATGACGACGGGCAGATCCTCGATCGCGAGCCCGAACTCGGCGACGAGGCGGTCCACTTCGGGATCGGTGTCGACGTCGAGCCACTGGTGGGGAAGCCGGTTGCGCGCGAGGAACTCGCGCATCGCCAACGACTCGGACGAGTAGCGCGATCCGATCACGCGCACCGCGCGTGCTGCGCCCTCGAGGAGCAACGTCCGGCGCAGCACGAGGGTGGCCAGGATGGTGTCGCTGACCGAGGGGACGGTCGCGATCAGCCGCCGGAACTCGTCGGGCGGGATCGCGATGACCTCACCCGCTTCGGCGACGCGCGCCGTGAGGTACACCCGCTGACCGGTGAGGAGATTGAGCTCGCCGAGGAACCGACCGGGTCGGTGGGTGACGATCACTTCGTCGACCCCGTCGAAGTGGCCGACGATGTCCACGGCGCCGGACATGACGACGTAGAAGTTGTACGTGGCGTCACCGACGTCGAAGAGGATCTCGCCCGACGACACGCGGCGGCGTTCGCCGAATTGGCCGAGGATCGCGAGCTGGTCCGGCGTGAGGTCGTCGACCGTCGAGGGAGTGTCGGTCATGGCTCACACGCTACGCGGCAGCCGGTCGCGGCGTCCCGCTCGGGTTCGGCCGTCACCCAGTGTTCACGGGAGCGGC
>JADGON010000049.1 GCA_017882945.1 Acidimicrobiia bacterium
GCCGACGACGGACGAGGACGAACGCGGCGACGAGCACGACGGCGGTCAGGGCGGCGGTCCCGAGGCCGATCGCGACCGAGTGGTCGGAGGACGCGCCCGAGGGCGCGACCAGCTCGGGCAGGCGCGTGCCGGCGAGGTAGGTGCCCGGCGTCGAGAAGTCGGCCGCAAGGTTGAGCTGGCGGGGCGGGACGGCATTCGAAGGGATCTTCGTCCAGCCGGTGCCCGGGCCGGTGACGAAGAGGTCGTTCCCCAGCTCCGGGATGTCCATCACGAGGCTGCCGGGGTGGCGAAGCCGGCTGACCTTCGTGCCGGTGTCGTAGGTCATCGCCACGCGGTAGGCGTTGCCGTTGGCGCGCAGCGGGGAGGGCACCCGCCGGAGCGTGCTCGGCGGGACCGGGGTGATCGTGACGCGCACCTTCTTGCTGTCACCACTGGGCGCGATCGCGCCCGATCCGAGGTTCAGCACGAACTGGCCGTCGGGGGTCGCGATGCCGGCAGCTTCCGAGCCGTTGCGGCCGAGTGTGACGGTCGTCGTGAGCGCGGTCGGCTTCACGTTGCCGGACGCGAAGAACGACGGCGGTTCGACCCACCGGTACGACGGGGGCGGCGCGAAACCGTCGTAGAGCGGACGCACGTGATCGGCCCCGGATCCCACCGTGAGTGCCAGCGCGCCGAGGTACGCGGCCACGAGGATCACGCCCACCGCCCTGAGCTTGAGACTGCGGCGCACGCTCAGAGCACCACCAAGAGGTTCGCGAACACGTGGGTGACTGCCGGCGCGGCCCAGGACCCGGTCGCGGACCGTTGCCAGCCGAGGAGTAGCCCGGCCGCGAGGTCGAGTGGCAACACCCAGTAGCCGTAGATCGAGACGTGCACCGCGGCGAAGAGCACGGCGGAGCCCACGACGGCGAATCCCGTCCCTGCCGGCGCGAGCAGCCCGAAGCACAGCCGCCGAAACCACGCTTCCTCCGCGACCGCCGCGAGCGTGTTCGTGATGACGACGAACGCTGTCGCGGAGGTCGGCGGTTGCCCCCCGACGAGCCATCGTCCGGCCCCGAATGCGATCACACCGATGAGCACGGCCTGCGCCGTCGTCCACGTTCCCATCCGGCGCGCGTTGCCCGCCGGCACGGCCGGGAGCGGCAACCATGCGCCGAGCACGAGCAACGCGACGAAGAGCACGCCGAGGGTCGCGACGGGGAAGGGAGTGATCGCGACGATCGCCGGACGAGCTGCGAGGAGCCCGCAGCCGACGACCGCGACCGCGCCGACGCCGAGCGTCGCGCGCGCGGGTCGGGTCGCGCGCGCCGCACCCGGGAGCGCGCGCAGCACCGCCGATGGGGTCGGTGCGGTCACCGGACCTCGAACGTAACCGCGGCGACGACCCGGTTCGAGAAGGGCGCGTGGTCCGAAGCGACGAACTCGGCCTGGATCGTGTGCTGTCCGGGGCTCAGGCCGGGGATCTTCTGCACGACCCCGTAGTACATCGCGATGACCTGCCCGTCGACGGAGACGTGGATGTGGCCGCGGTCCGGCCGGATCTTGCCGCCGACCTGCGAGGCCGGCACGACCTGCGCGTGACGGAGCCGGAGCCGGAGGTCGACGTCGGTCCCGGTGACCGCGTTCGGTGCCGGCGCGAGGATCTGGAGGGTGGCCGGAGTCTCCGGGCGCCCCGGTGACGAGCCGGAGCACGCGCCACCGACCAGCCCGAGGCCGAGCACGAGAACGCCGATGAGCGGTCCGAACCGGCGTTCGAGGGCTCGGCGGGCCGTCATGGGTGTGATCCTACGGTGGACAACAAAACGAACGTTCGTTACGCTGGCCCCAGTGGGACGAAGGCCGGGGGGCACCACCGTAGATACGAAGGAGCAGTTGCTGGCCGCGGCCGCTCGCGTGATCGCGGCGCGCGGCTACGAGGGTGCCCGAGTCTCCGAGATCGCGGCCGAGGCCGGCCTCAGCACCGGGGCCATCTATGCGCACTACGAGGGCAAGGCCGATCTCCTGTGCGCCGCGATCAACAGCCGGGGCCCCGACGCCGTGGCGGGGTTGCTGGACGCCGGGATTGCCGGTTCGGTCGCCGGTACGCTCAAGTTCCTCGGGGCCCGGTTGGTCTCCGGGGTGCGTACCGGCCGGGCTCGAATCAGGGGGGACGTCTTGATCGAGTCACTCGCGGCGAGTCGCCGGGAGCCACAGGTCGCCGAGGTGCTCCGCGAGAGCATCGGCGCGCGCGAGAAGCGGTTGGCGGAGTTGATCCGCCACGGTCAGGAATCGGGCGAGATCGCCTCGGGCGTGTCGCCCGAGGCCGTCAGCCGGTTGTGCATGTTGCTCGCGCTCGGTTCGGTCGTCACCCGCGCGATCGACCTGCCTGCTCCACCGATCGATGACTGGGAGACGGTCATCGAGAGCTTGGTCCGCCAGATGGAAACAGCGGAGGCGTCATGAACTGGCCCGGTTCGCGTGCGGACGAGATGGTCTCGACCGAGACCGAGAAGCGCCGCCGTCGGTGGCCGTACTGGACCGCAGGGGTGTTCGTGCTCATCGTCGCGGGCGTCGGTCTCTACGTATGGGCACAGGTGCGCGAGCTCACCTCGTCGAAGTACAACGTCATCAACTACACCGTGCCGAGCTCCCCGCATCTGGTCGCCGGCCAGGGCGAGACGATCTACCGCATCGACCCCACCAAGTCGGCGTTGACCTATGCGGTCGAGGAGAAGCTCTTCGGTCAGGACGCGCACCGTGCGCAGGGCTCGACCAACGGCATCTCGGGTGACATCGCGATCAACACCGCGAACCCCGCGGCCAGCCGGGTCGGCCAGATCGTCGTCAACGTCGAGCAGCTCCACTCGGACAACAACCTGCGTGACGCCCGGCTGCGCGCCGCGAACCTCAGCTCGCACGACTTCCCGCTCGCGTACCTCACGGTGTCGGACTTCACCGGCATGCCGACGACGTTCGTCCCGGACAAGCCGAGCCACTTCAAGATCCAGAGCCAGCTGACGGTCAAGAAGACCCCGGCCCCGGTCACCTGGGATGTCGACGCGACCCTCGACGGGGGAACGCTGTTCGCCACCGCGACCGCGCACGTGAAGATGTCCACGTTCGGTATCGGTCCGATCAGCATCGCGGGTCTCGTGAGCACGTCCGACGACGTGACGCTCACGATGAAGCTCACAGCCGAGGACCCGTCCAAGTTCACGGTGCCGACCGCGATCGCCGCGCCTCCGGGAGTACCTCGCAGCGGTGACAGCCCGTCGTTCAAGCAGGTCGTCATGCCGGCGCTCCAGGCGAACTGCGCGTCGTGCCACATGAGCGGCCAAGTCGGCTCCGCGCACTGGACGCTCGACACCGCGGGTGACGCGGCCAAGGTGTCCGATGGCATCGGAACCGTGGTGCAGGCGAAGTACATGCCTCCATGGCCGGCTTCCCAGGTCGGCGTGGAGCTCACCCACTCGAAGCAGCTCGATCCGAAGACGCTTGCCGCGATCGTGAAGTGGTCCAAGGCCGGCGGACCGCTCGACGTTCCGGATTCCACGAAGATCACGCCGACCAAGGGCCCGCAAGGCACTCCGCCGCGACGCGACGTCGTGATGAGGATGCCGCAGGCCTACACCGGGTCGCTCGCGAACCCGAACGACTACCGGTGCTTCGTGCTCGATCCGCACATCACGAAGCCGACGTTCATGACCGGCTACGCCGTGACTCCCGGCAACCCCTCCGAGATCCACCACGTGCAGATCTTCCACATCGACCAGTCACAGGTCGAGGCGAGCGCGAACATCTCGGGCAAGGACGGCAAGCCGGGTTGGAGCTGCTACACGGGCCCGTCGCTCCCGTCGCGAGGTCGCGACCGCACGGTGGTCAAGCCGAACACGCCGCAACCGAGCTCGGGGCTCAGGCGTCGCGGCTTCACCGGCCAGCCGGGTCTCATCGCCGGCTGGGTGCCGGGCCAGGACCCGGTCATCTACTCGATGAACTCCGGCATCCTCATGCAACCCGGCGACGCGCTCGTGTTCCAGGTCCACTACCACTACACCACGACGCCGAAGCCGGACCGCTCCACGGTGGCGATCCAGCTCGACCCGGGCACGGCACCGATCAAGAAGCTCGAGATCGTGAACCCGATCGCGCCGGTCGAGATCCCGTGCATGCCCGGCGTCGTGGCGCCACTCTGCGACCGCAACGCGGCGTTGCGCGACGATGCCCGCTTGTACGGTCCGGCGGGCTCGTTCATCGAGCCCGGGTTGCTCGGGCTGTGCGGCAAGACCGCCGCCGAGCTCGCGGCCAACTTCAAGGACGGCATCGCCCACACGACCTGTGACACGAAGGTGCCGTTCTCCGGGACCATCACGGGCACGCTGGGTCACATGCACACCCTGGGCAAGACCTTCCGGTTCACCCTTGATCCCGGGCTCCCGACGCAGAAGGTTCTGCTCGACATCCCGGTGTGGAACTTCGACTGGCAGATGAACTACGAGATCAAGAAGCCGATCCACGTCGAAGCCGGCCAGACGATCCGCATGGAATGCAGCTGGGATCGCTCACTCGAGCCCAACCGCGCGCCGAAGTACATCGTCTTCGCCGAAGGGACCGAGGACGAGATGTGCTTCGGGACGTACGCGATCATCCCTGACGACCAGTCGTAGTCACTCGCCTTAGCCGTTCGGCTCGCGGCTCACGTAGGGTCGGCGGCGATGGGTCGGGGTCGAGTCGTGATGGGTCTGCTGTTCTACCCGCGGGGTGGTTCCGCGTACGTCGTCCGTTACCTCAGCCCGGCCCTGGCTCGGGCGGGTTGGTCCGTATCGCTGGCGGTGGGCTCGCTCGGAGCTCCCGGGGAGGAGACCCACGCGCCGACGTTCTTCGACGGTCTCGACGTCCACTTCCTGGACTCCACCGCAGCGGTAGTCGAGTTCGAGGCGGGCGGTGACGCGATCGCGGCGCCCGCGCCGATGCATCCCTCGTATGAAGACCGCGACGGGGTCCCCGACGTGGTGTTCGCCTCGGTGTCACCCGAGCTCGTGCCGCACCTGTCCGCGGCATGGGAAGCACCGTTCCGAGATGCGGGCGCGGACTCTGCCGACGTCTTCCATCTCCATCACCTCACGCCCCAGCTCGACACCGTGTACGAACACTGGCCGCACGTCCCGCGGGTCGTCCACCTCCACGGCACCGAGCTGAAGATGATCGCGGCGATCGAGGAGCGAGCCGCGCTCGCGGCGGCGCTGGGCGAGACGCTCGCCACGATGCCGGAGGCCGTGACGACGGCCGCGGTCGGCGCGTCCGCGCGCGACCTGGATCCGGCGCAGGCGGCGATGCTGCGCACCACCCGCTGGGGGTCGTGGCGCCACGGCGAGTTCTGGGCCGGGCACCTGAAGGAGCAGGCGCAGCTTGCGGATCACCTCGTCGTCGTGTCGCCGCAGAACCGGGACGCCGCGATGTCGATGCTCGGGATCGAGCCCGAACACGTGACCGCGCTCCCGAACGGGGTGGACATCGAGCTCTTCCACCCGCGGCCGCGCGTTCCCGGGGCGCGTCGCGCGGCGTTCCGGCGTTACCTCGTCGATGACGCGCAGGGATGGACCGAGACGGGACCGCCCGGGACGCTGGCGTACACCGAGGCGGATCTCGATCGGCTGCTCGGTGCCGACGACGACGCGACCGTCCTCCTCTTCGTCGGCCGCTTCCTCGGGTTCAAGCGCGTACCCGCGCTCATCCGCGCGTTCGCCCGCGCGCGCACGCAGTTCACGCGGCCGGGCTCACTCGTGGTCTGGGGTGGTCATCCCGGCGAGTGGGAGGGCGAGCATCCGGTCACCGTGGCGGAGGAGGTCGGTGCGGATGGCATCTTCTTCACCGGGTGGCGCGGCCATCACGACCTCCCGGAAGGCCTCGCCGCGTGCGACGCGCTCGTGGTGCCGTCGGTCGCCGACCCGTACCCCCAGGTGCCGCTCGAAGCGATGGCCGTCGGGTTGCCGGTCCTCGCGTGTCGCAGTGGTGGCCTCGTCTCGATGGTCAACCTCGACCCCGCGCATCCCACTGGCTGGCTCGTCCCACCCGACGACCCCGACGCGCTGACCGAGGCGCTCGCGAGGGTGGTCAACGATCCGGCCGGGACTGCGTCGCGCGGTGCGAACGCGCTCGCGCACGCACACGCCGAGCTCTCGTGGGACGGGTTGGTCGACCGCTTCGAAGCGGCGTACGAGCTGGCCATCGAGCGGCACCAGTCACGAGAAGGAGAGCAATGAACTTCGCGATCATCGGCGCCGGCATGGCCGGCATCCTCAGCGCGATCAAGCTGACCGAGGCCGGTCTCACGGACTTCACCATCTACGAGAAGGGGGAGGGCTTTGGGGGCACCTGGCGCGAGAACACCTACCCGGGCCTCGCGTGTGACGTGCCGTCGCACCTGTACTCCTACTCCTTCGCCCCGAACGCGGAGTGGAGCCACCAATTCTCTCCCGGCCCGGAGATCAAGGGCTACTTCGAACGGGTGGCGCACGACCACCACCTCGACGAGCGCGTCCGGTTCGGCGACGAGGTCATCCGGTGCGAGCTCGTCGACGGCCGCTGGCACCTCGAGACCGCGTCCGGGCATCGCGACGAGGTCGACGTGGTGATCGGGGCGACGGGCGTGCTGCATCATCCTCGGTTTCCCGACATCGAGGGACTCGACGAGTTCGAGGGCGCGGCGTTCCACAGCTCGCGTTGGGACCATGACGTCCCGCTCGACGGGGCGCGCGTCGGGATCATCGGCACGGGATCGACCGCGGTGCAGATCGTCGGGGCAGTCGTCGACCAGGTTGCTCACCTGTCGTTGTTCCAGCGCACCCCGCAGTGGATCCTGCCGCAGACCAATCCCGCCATCACCGATGACGAGAAGGCCGAGTTCCGCGACCATCCCGAGCGGTTGACCGAGCTGCACGAGAGCCTCTCGAAGGCCTTCGGTGTGTTCGCGAACGCGGTCGTCGACGCCGAGTCGCCCGAGGCGCACTGGATCGGGGTGATGTGCACGCAGAACCTCGAGGAGAGCGTCTCGGATCCCGAGCTGCGCGAGAGGCTGCGGCCCGACTACCGCGCCGCGTGCAAACGCCTCATCATCTCCCCGAACTTCTATGAGGCGATACAGGCTCCGAACGCCGAGCTGGTCACCGAGGCCATCGAGTGCGTCGTGCCCGAAGGCGTTCGCACCAAGGACGGTCGAGTCCATGAGCTCGACGTGCTGGTGCTCGCCACCGGCTTCTACGCCGACGCGTTCATGCGCCCGATGCAGCTCGTCGGTCGCGACGGACAGACCCTCGACGAGGCCTGGTCCGAACGACCGAACGCGTACCTGTCGATCTCGATCCCCGGGTTCCCGAACTTCTTCATGTTGAACGGACCGAATGGTCCGGTCGGGAACTTCTCGTTGATCGAGGTGGCCGAGCTGCAGTTCGGCTACATCATGGCGCTCATCGAGCAGCTGCGATCGGGGGAGTGCCGCGAAGTGTGCGCGACCAAGTCGGCGATGGACGCGTTCGAGGCGTCACGGGTCGAGGCGGCCAAGAAGACCGTGTGGGTCACCGGTTGTCGGAGCTGGTACCTCGACGATCGCGGGATTCCGGCAGTCTGGCCGTGGCCCTTCGACCGCTTCCGCGCGGAGATGGGCGCACCCAGGCCCGAAGCCTTCGAGTATCGGTAGGGAACCATGACGACCACGCGCGACATCGACATCCCCGACCAGACCGGGAGGCTCGCGGTCGTCACCGGGGCGAACAGCGGCATCGGCCTCGAGGAGGCGCGCCGGCTCGCCCAAGCGGGCGCAGACGTCATCCTCGCGGTGCGCAACCCGACGAAGGGCGCGGCCGCGGTCGACGACATCCGGGGGAGCGCGCCGACGGCAGAAGTGTCAGCGGAGTCGTTGGATCTCTCCAGCCTGGATTCGGTCGAAGCGTTCGCGCAGACCATGACCGGGCGCGGCCGGCCGGTCGACATCCTGATCAACAACGCGGGGATCATGGCGGTACCGAAGCGCGAGGTCACGGCGGACGGGTTCGAGCTGCAGCTCGGCACCAACCATCTGGGGCACTTCGCGCTGACCGGTCGCCTGCTCCCGCTGCTCCGTCAGGCCGACGCAGCCAGGGTGGTCACGCTCAGCAGCACCGCGGCGCGCCTCGGTCGCATCAACTTCGACGACCTGCAGAGCGAGCGCCGCTACGGAGCCTGGCGCGCCTACGGGCAGTCGAAGCTCGCGGACCTGCTGTTCGCGTTCGAGCTCCAGCGGCGCAGCGTCGCCCACGGCTGGGGCGTGATGAGCAACGCTGCGCATCCCGGGTCCACCCACACCAACCTCCAGGCGACCGGCCGCAACCTCGGGAAGGACTCGCGCGGGACGGGCTTGATCGGTCTCGCCATGCGCTTCCCCGGCATCTCGCAGATGCCGGCACAGGGCGCGCTGCCGACGCTCTTCGCCGCGACGAGCCCCGACGCGGTCGGGTCCGGGTACTACGGCCCGAACGGGTTCCAGGAGATGAACGGCCTCCCGGCTCCGGCGTCCGTGCCGCGACGCGCGCTCAGCGAGCAGGACGCGGTCCGGCTCTGGCAGGTGGCCGAGGACCTCACGCAGGTGTCCTACCCGACCGGGTAGCGCCAGCCCGTTCGATCCGAAATCCCTGGTCAGACCACTTTCCCGGGTTCGGCTCAAGCTTCGTCGTCGAAGTGTCGATACCCGGGCACCGCCAGGTGCGCGCGCCGCCAGGCTCAGTTGTCGAGGCTCGGGCCGAGCAGCGTCACCACGACCTCACCGGCGTGGAAGACCGTGATGTCACCGTCCTCGGAGACCTTGAGAACGATGTCCGCGGTGAGCGAGAGGCTCTTGGCCGCCGCAGTGCGCGCACCCTCGTGCTGGCTGTCGGAGCTGGTCACGATCGCGCCGTAGGCGAGCAGGTTCGCGTCCCGGTCGACGATCGTCGCGCCATCGAGGCTCGCGAGCCGCGTCAGCGTCTGCTCGTCGAGGGTCTCGCCGTCGATGAGGTGGTGGAGCCGGGTCTCGGTCCGGATTCCGGCCGGGTCGAACTCGTTGCGGAGGTCGTAACGGTCCTTCGGGGACACGACCGAGTCGAGCGAGTCGGCGGACGCGACGATGGCCAGGATCGCACCGCGACCCTGGGCGGAGATGTTCAATGCGGACTGCACCACGATCTCGGTGGCGGCACCGGCACCGATGAGGTTGGCGATGAACGACGTCAGCTCGAGGGGGAATGCCGTCCAGTGCTCACCCCGACGCAACACGAGCGGCTGACCGTCGACGAACACCCAGATCGTCCGGTCGGAACGCAGGTAGAAGCCGATGCCGCCGAGCCGCAGTGTGGCCTCGGCCACGAACGAGCCACTGTCGAGCAGCGACGAACGGCCGGGCCGGGCGTTGCCGCCCGGGAATCGCTCGTTGAGCCGGTGACGCTGGAGCTCGGAACGCGCGTGGCCGTCACGGTCGACGACGAGCAACGCGCGCTGGCCATCGAAGAGAAGGGGCGCGCGCTTCGCCGCGCGCAGGTGCGCCGGATAGTCGAATCGCAGGCGTGGCGTGTCGGGGATGGCATCGGTGATGAGGACACCGTGGGTCAGGTCGTGGGACTCCACCCGGGTTCCGCTGAGCTCGATGAGGTACTCGACCGTCTCCGCGATGAGATCCGTGGTCGCCGGTCGGTCGACCGCGCCTGCGTACTCCCCGACCAGCTCGATCGCGATGGTGTCGCGCAGCGCACGCCGGAGCGCCGGGCTCATCGGTGCGACCTCGGCGTTGCGCCGAACCCGGAATCGGGGCGTCGCCCGCATTGCGGCTCTCGGAAGCGCGTTGAGCAGCGTCAGCACTTGCGTGCTGTCCGGGGTGATGAGCGTGGCAATGCGATCGAGCAGCGTCAGCGTGCAGGTGATGCGCCAACCCGGCGGACCGTCGCCGGTGCTGCTCGCCGAGGCCGGGGAGACCGCCGGCTCGGGGAGCGGGGCGTCGTCCGGCGAGTAGACGAGCTCGACGGAGGCGCCCTGGAAGATCTCGACGATCGTCGCCGCGACGACCTCGCCCAATGGGTCTTCGGGTAGGTGATGGACGGTCGATGATCGTTGCCAGCTCATCCTGCCAGTCTGGCCCGCGGAACCCACGGCCCCGCGGCGGGCCCAGGGTGCCGGACCTTCGGTACGCTCCGCGCAGACGGGCGAAGGCGGGGAACCGATGGGAAGTCGACCACTGCGGCAGTACTACGACGGCGTGACGATCGAGGTCGACGACGAGCTTTCGGTGATCGAACCGTGGTTGCGTCACCGTCGCCGCCTGACCGCCGCGCTCGCCGAGCTCACCGACGAGCAGTGGAAGGCGACGACCCGCTGCACGCGCTGGGATGCGCGCGGCGTCGTCGGCCATCTCATCACCGTCGATGCGTTCTGGGTCATGTCGCTGCGCTCGGCCCACGCGGGCGAGAACCCGACCACCTTCATCCGCGGCTTCGATCCTTCGACCGGTACCGACGATCTCGTGGCACCCCTGCTCGACCTCCCGCCCGAGGTGGTCCTCGAGCAGTTCGTGGCCGGGACGGAAGCACTTGTCGCGACGGTCGAGTCGCTCACAACCGACGATTGGAGTGCGCTCGCCGAAGCGCCCTTCGGACACATGCCGGCTCGTCTGATCCTGGCTCATGCACTGTGGGACTCCTGGCTGCACGAGCGCGACATCCTGGGGCCGCTCGGGCTGGCGCCGCCGGTCGAAGCCGACGAGGTGCTCGCCGCGACCTGGTACACACTCATCGTCGGTGGTCTCCAAGGTGGCTTGCTCGATGACGCCGCGCCGGTCGGCTCCGGCCCTGACGCGCCGATCGAGGCGACGCTGCGCTTCACCGACCTCGCCGAGGAGACCCTGCACGTCCGCGTCGACACCGGCGTCCGCATCACCCGGGCGAACGAGACCGACGCGGTGCCCGCCGGATCCGCAGTCGATCTGGTCGAGAGCGTCACCGGTCGTGCATCGACACGCGCGTTGCACGAGCTCCCGAGCGATCTCGCCGAGCAGCTCGGACGCGCCGCGCAGATCCTCTGAGCCGAGCGCTCGCTTCGGTGCGCGAACGCGTGCGCTCAGACCTGATCGCCGTACGCGTCGCAGTCAGGGTTCTCGCAGACGAAGCTGGGCTCGAGCACGTTGGCGGTCTCGGCCGGGAGTGCGGTGACACCGCAGAAGGGGCAGATGGGTGCCCGATCGACGTCCGCGTCGTCCCAGTCGCTCACGATGTGCGCGCGGGCTCGAGCGCGGTGATGTAGTCGGCGAGCAGCGCCGCGAGCTCGATGGCGAGCTCGGGATCACCGAGGTCCGGGTCGGGCCAGGTCTCCGACACGCGTCGCCAGGTCTTCGCGCGGCCGAGGAATGGTCCGACGACGGCCGCGTCACCGACAACCGGCCGCCACTCGTCCTCGCAGTCGAGCAGACGGGCGATGACCTTCTTGTTGTCGCCCACCTGCGAGTGCTCCGCATGAAATCCGATCTCCAACGCGAGCACGTGCGCTTCCTTCACCGCGTCGGCACCGATCACCTGGGCCTCGTAGTGCTCACGCGGCGGTTCAGGCGGCCCGAACCAGACCTTGATGCCGTACCGGCGCACCCGGAGCCGGAGCTCGCCGAGGTCGGGCGGCAGCATGCCGCGCAGCGCGTCACCGACCTCTTCGAAGAGCTGCGATTCCATTCGACCAGCATGTCGCGTCGAGACGCGCGCGTGCAGGTGCGACCGGGTCGCAACTGCGTCTGACCTGCGGAAATAGCGTCATCCGGAGCTCGACTGTCGACGAACCACTCCTGAGCCAACGCGCGAGGGAGAGGCAGCGTGGACGCATTCGAGACGCCATCCGTGCCGACATCGACACCGTGGTTCCGGCGCCGGGCCCGCGACCTCGCCGTGATCGCGTTGGGTCTGGCGCTGGGACTCGGAGCCGCGTTCGGTCCGCGGGTGTTCGATGACGCGAGCGCGTCGAACACCAACCCCGCGCCGCGGTCGGGCGCGGTGCCGCTGGCCGTTCGCGACGAACCTGGTTGATCAGCCCGGCAACGTCTCTCGGGCTCGGGTCTTCGAAGCTCGAGACCTGGATCGCTCCGATGATCTTCCACCCGTAGTGCCGGCCGAAGTACGCGTACGCGTCGTGGTAGGTGAGGAGCGCGCGCTGGCGCACCGGCAAGGAAGCCGTCGCCGTGACCATCGCGCGGTCGAGCTGGTCCACCTGCTGGGCGAAGCGCCGGTAGTTGGCTTCGTAGTCGGTGCGGTGTCGAGGATCCCGGCGGTCGAAGGTGTCCGCAACGATCCGGGCGTAACGCTTCGCGTACGGAGGATTGGTCCAGAGGTGTGGGTTCGGCTTGCCGCC
>JADGON010000307.1 GCA_017882945.1 Acidimicrobiia bacterium
CGAACCGGCTGGTGACGAAGTGGCCCTTGAGGTGGACGTTGATGACCGAGTCCCACTCTTCCTCGGTCATGTTGAAGCTCATCTTGTCGCGCAGGATCCCCGCGTTGTTGATGAGCACGTCGAGCCCTCCGAGCTCGTCGACGGCCTGCCCGACCAGCGCCTGCCCTCCGTCCCAGGAGGCGATGTTGTCGAAGTTGGCGACCGCGCGCCCGCCCGCGGCGACGATCTCGTCGGCGACCTGCTGGGCCGGGCGCTGGTCCGCGCCCTCCCCGCTCGACTCGCCGCCCAGGTCGTTGACCACGACTGCGGCACCCTCGGCCGCGAGGAGCAGCGCCTCGGCCCGCCCGATCCCGCGACCCGCCCCGGTGACGATCGCGACCTTGCCTTCGAGCTGACCCATGGGACCCCCTCTACCCGACCTGACGTGGACGTCAGACACTACCGGCGCGCTCAGCGCGCGAGCGATCCCGCGGGATGCGCTGGTCGCGTTTGCGGCGCCAGCGGGCCGCGCCGCTTCGCCTCATCCCGGTTCTCGGCGTCAGGAGGGCCCCCTACGGGTCCCACTTGACGCGAAGACGACGCGAGTGGGTCAGGTGCCGGTGAACTTGGCGTCGCGACGGTCGCGGAACGCGGCCATGCCCTCGACGAGATCGCTCGAGGCGGTCGCGAGCGACTGGTATGCGCCTTCGAGCTCGAGCAACGCGGGCAGGTCGGTCTCGAAGCTCGCGTTCAGGAGGCGCTTCGACAGGCCGAGTGAGCGCGTCGGACCGGCCGCGAGCTTGGTCGCAAGCTCGTGGGCCGTCGCTGCGAGCACGTCGGGCGTCTCCACGCAGCGGTAGGCGAGCCCGAGCTCGACCGCCTCCGCTCCGGTGCAGCCCTCGCCGAGGAGGATCATCGCCTTCGCGCGTGGCAACCCGACGAGCCTCGGCAGCAAGTACGCGCCGCCCGCGTCGACGACGAGCCCCCAGCGGTGGAACGACCAGAGGAACCGCGTGGTGGGGTGCACGAGCACGAAGTCGCACGCGAGTGCGAGATGGGCGCCCGGACCGACCGCGGCGCCGTTGACCGCGGCCACGGTCGGCTTGTCCAGCTCCCAGAGCTCGCGGATGAACGCCTGGACGCCGACGCGCAGCGCCTCGGCCGTCGTGCGTGGGTCGAAGTCGGGCTTCCCCGCCTGCGAGACCGTCGACGCCGACAGGTCCATGCCCGCGCAGAACGCGTCGCCGGTTGCGGTGATGAGGAACGACCGGACCGCGGGGTCGGCGCGACCCGCGCGCAACGCGTCGGTGATCATGTCGCGCATCTCGACGGTCAGCGCGTGCTTCGCCTCAGGGCGATCGAGCGTGATGACACAGACCCCCTCGGGCGTGGTCTCGACCCGGATGGTCACGCGGAGAGGCTCACGCGCGGTTGGTCAGGATGTTCACGACGCTCACCCCGGACCCCCGACCGCCGACGTTGTGCTGGAGCGCGTACCCGTTGCGGATCTCGACCTGACGACCTTCGGCCTGGCCGCGCAGCTGCCACCAGCACTCGGTCATCTGGGCGACGCCGGTCGCGCCGATCGGATGGCCCTTGGCGAGCAGGCCGCCGGACGGGTTCACCGGGATCCGGCCCGTGAGGGAGGTCTCGCCTTCGAGCGAAGCGACGCCACCCTTGCCCTTGTCGACGAAGCCGAGGTCCTCGATGTCGAGGATCTCGGTGATGGTGAAGCAGTCGTGGACCTCGGCGATGTCGATGTCCGAGGGCCCGACGCCGGCCATGGTGTAAGCGCGCTGCGAGGCGAGGACCGTCGCGTCGAGCCCGACGAAGCTCGTCTTCTCGTGCAGGTACGGATGATCCGTGGCGACGCCGAACCCGGCGACGTAGACGGGGTTGTCGGTGAACTCGTGGGCGCGCTCCGCGGGCACGAGGATGGTCGCGGCCGCGCCGTCGGTCTGGGGGCAGCAGTCCAGGAGGTGCAGCGGAGAGCACACCGCGGGCGCCGCGAGTGCCTGCTCCACGGTGATCTCGCTCTGGAAGTGTGCATACGGGTCCAGCGCGCCGTTGTGATGGTTCTTCACCGCGACGGACGCGAGCATCTCCCGCGTGGTGCCGAACTCGTACATGTGTCGGGTCGCGAACGGAGCGAACAGCACGGGTGCCGTCTCACCGCGGGTGAGGATCGGGTGCCCGGCCGCGGCGCGAGAGAGCAGGCCCTCTTCGGTGGACTTGTCCCGCATCTTCTCGACGCCGATGACGAGGACGATGTCGTGCACGCCACTCGCGACGGCCATCGCGCCGACTCGGAACGCATCGGAACCGGATGGGCACGCGTTCTCGACCCGGGTGCACGGGATGCCGGCAAGTCCGAGCGCGGTGGGCACCGTGTTCCCGCTGATGCCCTCCTGGCCCCACAAGGTGCCGCGCTGGGTCGCGACGAACGCCGCGTCGATCGACTGCGGGTCGAAGCCGTGGTCCACCGCATCGCACGCCGCGCGGAACGCGCCCGCGGCCATCGTCTCGAACGACTGCTCGAAGAGCTCACCGAACTTGATCAGCCCGGCGCCCACGACCGCAACCCGGTTCCAGCTCACCGCGCACCCTCCGCAGAAGAGTTCTCCGTCGTCGACGTCGGACCGGGCAGGGCCCGAGCCTTCCAGCCGTAGACCGGGACGCCCCGCTCGTGGGCGTAGCGGCGCAGCACGAGCTCGACGTCGGTGCCGATCGCGAGGCCGTCGCCGTCGCCGACGACCTGCAACATGATGCGAGCACCGTCTTCGAGGTCGATCACCGCGATCGGCAACGGCGCGACGAACGGGGCTGGCATCGTCTGGTTCACCACGAACGTGTGGACGACACCGCGGCGGGCGAGGGGGACCGGCTCCATCTTGGTCCCGCCGCACGCGATGCATGCCGGGTGGATCGAGGGCGGCGTGTTGATCGTTCCGCAGTCGGTGCACCGGCCGCCGAGCAGCTGGAGCATCTCCTCGGCACCGCGAGCGAACATCGCGCTCTCGGGCGGGACCCCCATCGGGATCAGCTCGCCGGACGGCGCGAGCTGGCCCCGGGCGCGCAACACCTCGGCGTACGTGGCCGGTCGGCCCGTCGACAGGTGCTCGGCCACGCTCGCCGCGCCCGGAACCGGGGCGTCGGCGGTGATGATGATCCCGGTCGTGCGACCGCCGCCGGTCGCCACGATCGCCACGGCGCCGGCCGCGTCGAGCGCGCCGATCCCGCCGAGCAGCGGTGCGGCGGCGGCGGTGTCACCGACCGCGGCGTACGGCCCGGATGATGCCAGGTTGGTGGCGCCGATCTGCTTGGCGACCGTGGCGCCGAGGCGACCGTCAGGGTCGGGGAGCGACCACGCGTTCACCGCGAAGGCCGCGAGGTGCTCGCCGACCTCGCGCACGACGGGGAGGAACATCTCCTCGCGGAACAAGCGCGGGTCATAGAGATCGCGCGTCGCAGATTCGGAGTCACCCCGGTACCGGTCGAGCAGCGGTTGGGTGCGGGTGACCCGTGCGGTGATCGCTGCGTCGCCACCCTCGGCGGCCAGCACGACCGCGGCGGCACCGGCCCCGCAGCGTGTTTCGAATCCGGAGCCGAGCCCCGGCACGAGCGCGTCCGAGGTGATCACGAGCGCGATGCGCGCCGACCCGGCGGCGATCGCGTCGGCTGCCGCGAGGAGGGCATCCATCCCGGCATGGGGCGAGCCCGCGGTGAGCGCGCCGCCGGACTGGCGCGAGAGCCCGAGCGCCCCGGCCAGCACCGCGTGGCTCGGCCCCTCGGCGAACGGTGGGCGGGTGGTGCCCCACCAGAGCCCGTCGACCCCGCTCGCCGCGATGCCCGCGGCGGTCAGGGCGCCCAGCCCGGCCTCGGCCGCCAGGGTCAGGGTGTCTTCGTCGGGCGCGCAGATCCCGGACTGGCCCTTGCCGGCGGACCGGCCCCAGGCCGACGCGACGTCCCGGGCTGCGAGTCGCAGGCTCGGCGCGGCCGCGCCGACGGCGAGGATGCGCACCGGGAGAGCCACAAACCTGA
>JADGON010000308.1 GCA_017882945.1 Acidimicrobiia bacterium
CACAGGACGCGGTCGATCCGTCGCTCTGGACCGGCACGGCCCAGCTGCCGGCCGGCGCCGACCCGGGCAGCGTGGCCTTCATGGTGCAGGCGGCGAACGGCGACGGCCGCGTCACGCTCGACGCGAACGTCGGTGCCTACTACCATCCCGGGTCGATCCCGGGAGCTCCGACGGGCACGACCACGACGCCTGCGGCCACGGTGACCGCGTTCACCTCCGGGCCCCCCACGACCGTCGCCTACGGCAGCAGCTTCACGGTCACGGCGAACCTCTCGTCCGGCGGGACCTCGCTCGCTGGAAAGCTGATGCGCATCGGGATCGGGTCCTCGGTGCTGCCGGCGATCACGGACGCCACCGGCACGGCGAGCGTGACGCTCCTGGCCGCGCTCACCCCCGGCTCGTACCCGGTGACAGCCAGCTTCGCCGGTGCTGGCGCCAACGCGCCGTCGGGCGCGACGGCCAACGTGTCCGTCACCGCGCAACCCACGAGCCTGACCCTGTCCGGCACGCTCGGAACCCAGACCTTCGGCGGGACGCTCTCGGTCGTGGCGACCTTGAACGCGGGCACGCCTCCAGCCGCCCTCGCCCAGCGGCCCGTCTTCGTCATCTTCACGGGCACCGGCCCGGCAAGCTTGGGTGTTACCAGGGTCTTCGCCGGTCGAACCGACCCGCTCGGCCGGGTGATCGTCCCTGCCTCGACCCTCGGAAGCCTCCCGGCCGGGAGCTACAGCGTCGACGCGTACTTCAACGGCGTGCCCGCGCCGGTCAACCTGGCCTCGTCGGATGTCGACTACGCGCCGGCTCACGGGCAGGCGACGCTCTCGCTCCGATGGCCGTTCAGCGGCTTCCTGTTCCCAGTCAAGAATCCGCCGACGCTCAATATCGCGACCGCAGGCTCAGCCGTGCCCATCCGGTTCGCCCTCGGGGGCAACCGCGGGCTCGGCATCCTCGCTGCCGGTTCCCCGGTCGTGACCGCGGTCGCCTGCCCGACGGGCGTCGCGACGAACACCGTGCCGGCGCTGATCCCGATCCCGGTCAACTTCCTCGTCTACATCGGCGCCCCCGTGAACCAGTACCTCTATGCCTGGAAGACGTCCAAGTCGTGGGCGGGGACGTGCCGCCAGTTCGACCTCAGGCTGTCCGACGGTTCGGACCATATCGCGATCTTCAGGTTCAAATGAGCTCCGAACCTCCCGGCGCCCGGAACGCGAGCTGAGACGCGCAGCGGCGCGGCTACCGGGCGATCGAAGGGTCGCCGACGCGTCCGAGGAAGAGGATCGCGCCGGTCGGGACGTCGCGGATCGCGAAGAGGAACGGCCGGTCCGCCCGGAGGACCACCGGTTCCGCCGGCATGGCGGTCGCCCGCATGACGACGGCCGTGGCAGCGGCCGCCTCGGTGCCCTTCTCGTCCACGTCGATGTTGGCCTGGTGGACCACGTTCGAGATGAGGAGCCGCTCGGCGGTGGTGATCCCGCTGAAGTCCGCCCGGTCATCGAACGCGGAGGGCATCCCCAAGGACGCGAGGATCGGCGCCAGCTCGGTCCTCGTCTCGATCCCGAATCGCGGGAGCGCCAGCGCGACCTGCGCGGGGGCAAGCGCGTCGACGATCGTCGCGAACGAGTCCGCCGCGAGGGCTCGCTCGAAGGCAGCGATATCGTCCGGGACGACGACGGTCATCGCGAGCGAGCCCCCGACGTATGGGATCTCGACGGCGCGCCATCCGTCACCGGACGCGAAGCGAAGCGATTCGGTCGCCGCCATGAACGGCACCTGCACCGACGAGCCGTCGGCGCGCCTGAAGGTTCCCTGCTTCGTCGAATCCACGGCGAACGGCGTCTGCCACGGGGCCTTGAGGTAGACCGCGTTCACGAGCGCGAGCCGTGTCGCCCGGGTCAGCACGCCGGGGGCGAGCAGCTCGGGAATACGCTGCTCGGTCTGCGTGTCCACCCAGCTGTTGATGACCGCCCGGGCCTTCTCCGTCTGGGCGGCATAGTCGACGAGGTGCAGCCCGGCGCCGTACCGGGAGGAGAGCGCTTCCAGGTACGCCTGCTCGAGGACCATCCCCTGCTGGGCGAACGGGGCGTTCGCGATCCGCAGGATGACCTCGACGTCCTTCCCGCTCTCGTCCCTGAACGTCCCGGTCCGCAACGCGAGCGCCTGGTCGAGCGCGTTCATCCAGCCTGGGTGGTCGTCCGCCGCGACATCGTGCATGACCGCGTCCATCTCGACTGCGGTCCGGGCTCGCGCGCCGGCGCGAGCCATCGCGAGCGCGAGCGTGATGCTCGCAGGTGACAGGACGAGGTTCGTCTGCTCCGCGGAGACCGCCCGGTAGAGGTCCAGGCCGAATGCATCGAGCGCGACGCCGGCGGCCTGCGCGTCGGTCGGGTTCGCGGCGGCTCGAGGGACGTCCGCGCGGGCGAGCGCGAGGTCGGATCCGGGCGCACCGCCCGACCCGCAGGCACCCACGACCAGGACGAGCGAAAGCAGTGGCGCGAGCTTGGCGTTCATGTGCCGAGGACGCACGGGACCGCGTGCTGGTTGCCTGCCGTCCGGCCCGGTGGTGGTCATCGTCACGGACGCACCTCGCGCCGTGGCCCCGAGGCGGTCAACGGATCGGCCAGAAGATCTGGGTCACGGGCGGGCCCGGCTCGTCCGCCCGGAACCGTCGAGAACAGGATGCGGTCGGTCCAGAGGAGCGACCCGGCGAACGGGAACCCCGCCTCGGCTTCGATCCGGTCGCCGAACGCCAGGTACCTCGCGAACGGATGGCCGGCGACGGTCGCCCCCGATTCCGCGATCGCGGTGGCAGTGAGACCGAACGCCTCCTGACAGTCATGGACACACCTCCTGACCGGCGATCGTCGCGCGGAGCTTCGAGCCCACGAGGCGCATCCGGACCGCCGGCGCGGGACGTTTGTCGCGGGCCGGCCGGCGCCTGGGCGGCGGTGTCGAGCCGTGCGACAACCGCCCGCCGAGGCGAGCGCAGCGTCGCCACGCGCCGGCGTCGGTCGGTGCCATGCGAGTCAATCGCACTTGCCTTGTCGCCGACGATAATCGTGTCCAGCCCCCATGCAGTGCCCACCTCCTATCCAGTGGCCGTCGCGCTCCCCTCTCGCATTCGCGCAGGCCGGTCACGCGCGGCGACGATCCGCGGACGCGACATGGAGCGTGCGATGACACGCCGGAACGCGATGCGCCTCCATCGCGGGGAGCTCTCGGGGACGCGGACACCGGTCGTCACGCCGCGGGGAAGCAGCGGCCGGCTCGCGGTGCTCGGGATCCTCTCGGCCTGCCTCGTCGCCGCCGTCTGGCTGGCCACGACCCAGTCGGTCATCGGCCAGCAGGTCGCGGACATGATCCTCTACGGGCG
>JADGON010000309.1 GCA_017882945.1 Acidimicrobiia bacterium
AGACGTTGAAGAGCGCGAAGACGAGCAGCGCGCTCAGACCCACGGCCCCACGCGACCAGCCCGACGTCACGGTACGGAACAGCACCGTGAGGACCACCGGAAGCATGGCCATGCCCACGATCAGCGTGAGCCCACCCCACGCGAATGGCTCGTACGGGAACGCGCCCAGCATCTGGCCCAGCACCGCGGCAAAGCCGGCCGCCAGCGGAAGCTCCGGCACCAGCATGCGGGTGAGCGCGAAGAGGCCGAGCGGCAAGACGAGCGCCGCGAACAGGACCGTGATCGCCGTGAGCAGGGCCGCGTCGCTCGCGCCCGTCATTCGGGCGGCGAGTGCGAGCGAGGCGTGCATCCCCAGCGGGTAGTACTCGGCTGCCGCGGAACCGCCGCGTGGATCCGAGACGACCACGTCGCTCGAGGCGACGCTCTCCGTCCGGATGATGCGCTCGGTCAGGAATCCGTGCGTCGCGCTGTCCTTGTTCGGTGGGGTGTTGAACTGCCCTGACATCCCACCCGGCACCCAGATGGAGAGTCCCAAGAGCACGGACACCCCGAGCAGACCGAACCCGATCCGCAGCCGCGCACCTCCTCGAGGTTCCGGCGCCAGATCGGCAACGAACGGTGGCCGTCGGAAGCGCTTCCGGGCCACGGCAACGAGCAGCAGCGCGGCGAGCACGACCACCAGCAGACCGAACGCCGGTGGTCCGAACGGCAGGCCGAGGACCAGGCAGACCTCGGCGAGGATCCACACCGCCCCGATCGAGCACACGGGGAGCAGCGCGATCGCCTCGACCGCGGTCATGCGCACGCGGGCGATGAGGAGCACGAGGAGACCAGGCAGAACGACGACCAGCAGGATGCCGGGCGTGGCTTCGATCAACGAGCTCATGAGCCCGGCTCCTCGTGCGCCCGCGGCCCCGACCGCATCGTTGCTGCACCCCCTGCCTTGCACCCCCCGGCGCCTGAAGTCGGCAGCGGACTGCGGATGGTAGCGGAGCGGCTCTCGGCGCCCGGGTCGCCCGCGACGAGCCGGAACGACTCCGCCTACGCGGCGGCTTCGGCTCCCTCGGTCCAGGTGGCCGTCGTCGCGAGCGCATTCATGCGCGCCCGGTGCAGGAACGCCTCCTGCCCCGCAGTCCGCCGGGAGTCGGCACCCGCCCACGCCTTGAGCGCGGCGGCCTGGAGCGCGCGGCCGTAGCTGAAGCTCAGCCTCCAGGGCAACGGACCGAGCGTGTTGATCGCATTGAGATGCGCGGTGGCGAGCTGGTCACTCTGGCCGCCACTCAGGAACACGATCCCCGGCACCGCGGCAGGCACGGACTCTTGCAGGCACTGCACGGTCATCGCCGCGACCGCCTCCACATCCGCCTGCTTCGATGCACCGGCGCCGCTGATGACCATGTTGGGCTTCAGCAGGGTGCCGTCGAGCTGCACCCGCTGCGCGTACAGCTGTTCGTAGACGCGCTGCAGCGTGCGCCGGGTCACCTCGAAGCAACGCTCGATCGTGTGATCGCCGTCCATCAGCACCTCGGGCTCCACGATCGGGACGACGCCCGCTTCCTGGCAGAGCGCGGCGTAGCGCGCGAGCGCGTGGGCGTTCGCGTCGATGCACGCGTCGCTGGGAATCGCGTCGCCGATGGTGATGACCGCCCGCCACTTGGCGAAGCGCGCCCCCAATGCGACGTAGTCGGTGAGACGTTCGCGCAGTCCGTCGAGCCCTTCGGTCACCGTCTCGCCGGACGCGAGCGCCAGCTCCTTGGCCCCCGCGTCGACCTTGATGCCCGGGATGATCCCCTGGTCCGCGAGGAGCTTCGGGAACGGAATGTCGCCGTCGATCGAAGCTTGGCGAATCGTCTCGTCGAACAGGATCACGCCGCTGATCGCATCGTTGGCGCGGGGCGCGGTGAAGAGCATGTCGCGATATGTCCGGCGCGAGGTCTCGGTGCTCTCGACCCCGATCGAGTCGAAGCGCTTCTTGATCGTCCCGGACGATTCGTCGGCCGCGAGGATGCCCTTGCCGGGCGCCACCAGTGCTCGCGCGGTCGCGGTGAGTGCGTTCCTGTCCATCTTCAAGACCTCCCGGGTCGCGAGCAGCGGGCGAGCGAGCGTATCTGCATGCGTCGCCGGCGATCACCTGGGCGCACTCGGCGCAGTGTGCATAGGATCACGACCGAGTGGTCACGCCGGGCCCGGATGTCCGGTGTGGTTCGCAGGAGACTGCGAACAGGGGAAGCCGGTGGGAGTCCGGCGCTGACCCGCAACTGTGAGCAGCTGATCGTCGGCTGCAAGCCAGGATGCCCGCCACCCACCCGCCGGCGCACCGGTGGGGTCAACCGATCCGCCGGACGGCGGTGTCGAGGCCCTCGTGGAACAGGGCCCGCGGAGGTGAGCCACATCATGCGCTCCAGACCCAGGTAGCGCCACACGATGTTCGCGGCCGGGGAAGTCCGGTGAGAGTCCGGCGCTGACCCGCAACGGTGTCCCTCCCGGGGGAAGCCCGAGTACCGGCCGTGAACCGCCGGTCACACCCGTGGCCGGTGTCGTACCCGCGCCGCGCGCTGCGGCTGACCGGCCCTCGAGGACAGGGGCCAACGGAGGAACCAACGTGCACACGACCATCAGACGAACTGCCGTCGGAGCCGGGGCATTGCTCCTCGTGCTCGCGCTCGGCGGGTTCCGCTATCCCGGCTTCAACGACCCCGGCGCGAGAGCGTCCGCGGCCAGCGGCACGGCCTACCTCGTGTCCCGGCAGCTCCCGGCCGGGAGCTTCGAGACCGCGGGATTCCCCGGCTTCGAGACGCCCGACGCCGTGCTGGCAATCGCCGAGAATGCCCAGACCACGACCACGTGGAACCGGAAGCAGGCCAAGGCGGCGGTGGATGCGGTCAAGAACGGCAGCCATTCGGTGCTGCACGCGATTGACGACTTCGTCGACTCCGGGATCAATGCGGGCCAGGCCGCGAAGATCCTCACGCTGGTGGCGAGGCCCCTCGCGATGAACGTCAACCGGTTCAACCCGGACAAGGATGCGACCGCGGTCAACCTGCGGGCGATCATCGATGGGGGCCACCAGCCGGGCGGCTCGTACGGCGCATTCAACGCGACGCTCGACGCGGCGATCGCCAAGCGGGTGCTTGGTGGCGTGCCGGCCGACACGCTCGCCTACATCCGATCCGCCCAGGAAGCCGGTGGCGGCTGGAACTTCGCCGGAGACCCGACGGGAGCGGCTGCACCGGCGGACGTCGACACCACCGCTCTCGCGGTGCAGGCGCTCGTCGCCGCGAAGGTCAAGAACACCGATCCTGATCTCCGCCAAGGGATCGCGTTCCTCGCCCACGAGCACCGGGCCAGCGGTGCGTGGCAGTCGTTCGGAGCCGACGACCCGAACTCGACGTCGCTCGCGATCGAGGCGATCACCGCGGCCGGGTTCAACCCCGCGGTGTCGTGCTGGAGGGACACGACCGTCCCCGCCCTCAAGAGCTCGGCCTACACCTCGCCGATCACGTGGCTGATCGGCGATCAGCTGCCGAGCGGCCGGTTCAAGAGCCCGAACGACGCCTTCGGGATCAACACGTTCCCGACGTCCCAGGCGATCCAGGCGTTACGGCGGGAATGGGTGCCGGTGAACACCCTGGCCAAGCAGAAGTGCACCTAGCGCGTCACCGCGCGCACCACGCGACGGGAAAGGGTCGGTCGATCCTTCCCGCCGTGGTGGTGCTCAGCTCGCGAGCGCGGCGATTCCGGCAACGAGCATGACGAAGCCGAGCACCGCGAAGGCGACGGACCGGCCTACCGGTGCCTGCACGAGCTCGCCCCCGCGGGTGCGGCCGGTCGCCGCAACGCGCGAGCTGCCCTTCGCCTTCATGCTGCGTGCACCCGATCCCGCGCCACGCGCGTCGGCATCCGACTTGCGCCGGGCCAGCGCGATCAGGTTCGCCACCAGGAGCGCCGCGCCGATCGCTGCGATCAGCTCCCGCATCACCTCGTCGTAGAAGCTCACCTCGCGAGCGTACCGACCACGGCCCGGAGATTCCCCAGCGGGCGCGCCGGACCGTCGGCGTGCCCCCGGAACCTCACCCGTGCTACAACGCGCTCGTGCGCGTCATCGTCGCCCGCTGCTCGGTCACCTACGAGGGGCGCCTCGGAGCCCGGCTCCCCGAGGCGACCCGGCTCCTCGTGCTCAAGGCGGACGGCTCCATTGCGATCCACTCGGACTCACGGGCCTACAAGCCGCTGAACTGGATGAGCCCGCCGTGTGTCATCTCCGAGCGCGACAACCTGCTCGTCGCCGAGAACCCCAAGGGGGAGACGCTGCGGGTCGAGCTGCTCGAGGTCTTCGAGGACCACTCCTATGACCTCGGGGACGACCCGGGGCTCGAGAAGGACGGCGACGAGGCCGAGCTCCAACAGCTGATCGCCGCGCGGGTGCAGACCCTGCGCGACGACTTCACCCTCATCCGGCGCGAGTACCCGACCGACATCGGCCCGGTCGATCTGTTGTGCCGCGACGGTGAGGGCCGCGCCGTCGTCGTCGAGATCAAGCGCGTCGGGGAGATCGCCGGCGTCGAGCAGCTGATCCGGTACCAGGAGCGCCTGGACCTCGATACCCGGCTGGCCCCGACGCGCGGCATGTTCGTCGCCACTCGCATCAAGCCCCAGGCGCGCGTCTTCGCCGCGAGTCGCGGCATCGACTGCGTCGAGGTCGCGCTCGATGACCTGCGCGACCACGACACCCCCCACCTCAAGCTGTTCTGACCGACAAGGGAGACACGTTGACTGCACATCCGCGAGCCGAGGTCGAGGAAGTCGTCTCCCGCTACTGCGACGTTCGCCGTCGCATCGATGCCGGAGAGCTGCCGTGGAGCTCCCTCGCGCAGTTCTTCACCGACGACTGCGTGTACATCGATCCGGCGTGGGGTCGCGTCGAGGGCATCGCCGAGGTGTCGGTGTTCTTCGAGGACAGCATGCGCGGCCTCGAGGACTGGGAGTTCCCCATCGAGTTCTCCGCCGTCGACGGCGACAACGTGGTCGTGAAGTGGCTGCAGATCCTCCCGGGCGCCCGCCCGGACGGCACCCGCTACCAGCAGTCGGGCTCGTCGACGATGGTGTACGCGGGTGACGGCAAGTTCCGCTACCAGGAGGACCTGCTCAACATGGTCCATGTGCTCGACGACCTGAGGGCCAGCGGCTGGCGGCCGGGCGCCGGGTTCGCCTCACCTCCGGCGGCACCGAACCGGGACTTCTCCCGCCCCGCCTGACCGGCTTTGCGGCCCGGCGCGTTCGGGACGACTCATGGGGGTCTAGCTCGAACGCTGCGCCTCCGGGAGCTGGTCCGCGGCATCGGCCGGGATCGTGATCTTCCAGCCGGATGCGCGCAGCTGCTCGGTGCTGCGCCGGATCTCGCCGACGCGGTCGGGCCCGACCGTGAGGCGGAACCGCCAGTGCTCGCCCTGGTCCGCGACCGCGTCGACCGTGGTGCGGGACTTCGGGTCGGCGGTGCCGATGCCGAGCCAACCGCCACCGTCGCCGCTCGCGTTGACGGTCACCGGAGCGGCGGTGCGGTTCACGATGGTGATCGTCTCCCGACCGGGCATCGATGCGGCAACGTTCACGATCAGCAGCACGGCGGCCAGCGCGAAGAGCACCGGCACGATCCAGGTGAGCGACACCCGAGGCGCGGGGCGCGGGCGCACGGTGGTGGTCGTGGTCATGCGTTTCCTCCGGTTGCGTTCACTGCTCGGGATTCGCGGGCGCCCGAGACCTCGGGCTCCGCGGTCGGCGTGAGTCGCCGGCACCGGAAGCGGTCGGCCGGGTCAGCGCGCCGGTTCATCGGGATCCCCGCCGCGCTTGGCGACGATGACGAAGACGAACGGAAGGATCATCAGGGCGATGCACATCGCCAAGACGATCGGCCAGGCGACGTCGGCGG
>JADGON010000310.1 GCA_017882945.1 Acidimicrobiia bacterium
CCACGCATAATGCAATGACCGCATTAGAAGCCGAGCCCTGTTTTCGTTGGAGAGTCGAGCAATGGCTGAACCCGATGCCCGCACGCCCGGGGGAGGGCAGGGGGACGTCGCGATCGGGCGTCCCCCCACCCCGTCACCACGTTCGAGCGCGACCCGAGCAGGACGCCCTTCGAGGTCGACAAGTAAGCGGCGGCGACACCGCCAGCGGGTTGTCGTGCACTTCTGTCAGCATCGCCTCGCTTGGGGCGGGTATGAGGAAGATCCAGTGTTGAAGCACCTTCGCAACATCGAGGAATGGGGGTCAGTCGAAGGCCCTGGCTCTCCGTGCGCTAGGCCCCTTGCCCTCATCCAATCGGTTCGGTTCGGGTGGAGGATGCCGGGAATGTCGAGGAAGCCGCATCGCAATCTTGATGTCTCCACCGGCCCGGAGTCGGCCCGGTCACGTGCCGAACGGAACGTCCTAGTCGGTCAGCTTCGTGGGGGTGCTGAGGATGCCGACGGCGGCTTCTTGCATCATTTGTTGGAAAGCGTCGGGATCGTGCATCCGGATCGCACCGGAGGGCTGTCCAGTGAGGATCCGACCGGCTCGGCGGGCCATCATCCATTCGAGCGTGCGGTACATCGTGATGTTGCGCGCGCCACCCACATGGCGGGGCAGGTCCGGCAGCGTCCGGGCGACAGCGTCTAACCAACGGACGGTGAAGGGGTTGCCGCTCGCGATGTACTCCTCGAAGACATCGGGGTGCAGGTAGCCGTCGTACTCCCACAAGAGGCGGGCGAGCAGGCAGCCGCGTTCGGTTGTGATGAGCGCGGCGGAGTTGCCAACCGGGATCGCGGCCCACGCCTCGATGGAGGGCGGCTCCGGACCCTCTCCGAGCTCGACCTGACGTCGGAGCATCGGGGGCCCTTGTACCTGGTAGAGCTCGGACACCAGATCCTCGACCAGCTCGGCCTTCGACCCGAAGTGGTACGTGATCGCGGAGGGGTTGCGCATCCCTGCCGCGGTAAGGATCTCGCGGGTCGAGGTCGCCGCCACGCCCTGACGGCCGAACAGGTCGAGGGCAGCCTCGCGCAGGCGCGTGCGGGCATCGGGTTCATCCATGCTCACCTTCCAACGAAACAAAGCCCGGGGTCTCGTATTGCGGGTGTTGCATTATGCATGGCGTGGAAGATACGACCCGCTGTCGGTGCGGTGTGCTGGTCTCACGTTCTTGTCAGACTGCGCCCTGCCGACGTGCTTCTTCGCTGCTCCGGGTGGGGCAGGTCGGCATCGTGGCAGGACTCGGGGCGGTGGAAAGAGGACGGCAATGTACCTACTCGCGAGGTCGACGCGTCTGCATGATCCCGACGCATTGCCGTGGCGGTTGGGATCACTGAGAAGGCAAAGAAGGACAGCGGTCTTGAGGTCGAGTTGTGGGCCCAGTACTGGTCGCCGGCGTTCGGCACGGTCGCGTGGACCGCGTTCGTCCCCGGCCTCGCGACGTTGGTAGCCGCAGGCGACAAGATGGCCGCCGACGCGGCATTCACCGCGGAGGAAAGCAAAGGAGCCGCGCTCACCATCGGCGGCACGGACGACGCGGTGTCCAGCCTCATCCATGGCGACTTCTCCCAGGAGGGACCGCAGGCAGAGTTCGCGGTCGATACCGCTTGAGCCAGGCAAGTCGACAAGGCGGGATCGGTCTACGCCGCTGAACCATCGATCACCACCCAGCTCCTGTACCGACGCCTGGTGTAACGCCAACCCCTCGTCGAACACTGGCCCGCGCGAGCGTGACCTCGCCTGGCCGTGTCCCACCTTCGCCGTCGGCGCGGTGATCGTCCCCAGCCCCGACTGCGCTAGGTACCGGTGCCCTTACTGCGAAGTCCCGTTCGAGCGCGACGCGCGAGCGGCATGTTGTTCGAGGTCCGCGATTGAACGAGGACGGCGTCGAGCCCCGTGACGATGTGGTCGCGAGGGACCTTCGCCCCTATCTGATCTGCCCTTGGCGGGTTACACCCTGAGTCGAGGGATCAATCGGAGGCCGACGAGCAGGAGGCAAGGTCCTCGGAGCCGACGAGCAGGAAGCGATCATGAAGTTCATTGTGCAATGGACAATGCGGTTGGGGAACGATCCGAAGGACAACGTCAAGAGCAGCGAGAGCCTGCTCAAGGCGTTCGGGACCTGGGAACCCCCCGAAGAGTGGACGACCGTCGAGTTCCTCGCCCGCGTCGATGGCCGGGGCGGGCAGCTCATCTGCGAGACCGCCGACATCGCGAGCATTGGCAGGGCTGTGGCGCAATACGTCGCCTGGGTCGACTACGACATCATCCCCGTGGTGGACATCGGAAACAACGTGGCTGACCTGTTCGCGGGAAACGCTTGGGCTCGTTCCGCAGGAGGCATCGGCTGATGAGTTCGCTTCGATTGTCGGACTGACCTCGACGAACTTCAGCCCGAGCGCGAGATGGGAAGCGCACCCATCAGGTACTGGGTGCGGTTCTGCGAGGTGACGTTCGAGCGCGACGCTGCCGGTACGCTGCTCGAGGTCGACGACTGAGACTTCGCCAACGCGTCGAGGCCCCGACTCCGGGACCCAATGGATGAGGAGGAGCGGAGCCAGGACCTTCGACTATCCCCACCTTGCGCCCGACACGCGACGAACGCAAGGCCCGAGCGCGGCGCGGTGTTCGTCCCGTGCCCCGACTGCGGCGATTCCATCCATGGCGATCTTCCTCGTCCCCTGCGCCGCAGCCGTGCTCTATGGCTGGCGGGGCAACCGAGTCCGTGACCGCCGCGGCCTGGTTGCCCTGGTCATCGGGGCGCTCGCCGGTCTCGGGTTCATGGTCATGTCCATCGTGACGATCGTGGCGGGCACGCTCTCCGGACGAGAGGGCTGCCGAGATCTTCGTCACCCCGGCGACGGTTCTCCCATGACGCCACCTGGACGTGCCGACGGGACCGACTTGCCCCAGGCGCGCCCGACCACTAGACGCATTCCATGAGCTTCCGGCACCGTGCCGCGTCGTGGTCGCCGCACCCTCGAGCCGGACGCCGCGGGGTTCGGATGCGCCCGTTGCTGGTCATCTGCGCGGTCGCCGGTTTGCTGACCTCCGCATGCACGGGTGGCGGCCACAACGAGCAGGCGCAGGGGTTACCGGAGCGATCAGGGCTCCCGGCGGGACGGTCCATGGCGCGGAAACGGCCGGCTGGGCCGGCCGCGGACTTGTCCCAGGAGATTAGGGGCGAGAACCGCCCCTTCATCGGTGCTGCGGTCGACGCGAAGGTCCCGGTCGGCTACGTCGAGCATGAGTACGTCGCGTCCGGAACGGCGACGGCGTACAAGCCGAATGGCCCGCTCTCTCGCGACGGGCGCTGGACGTTCGAGCCGGACACGCGCGCGCGGTACCGCACGCGGATCCTCGTCCGTCGTCCCGCGCACCCTGCAGATTCCAGTGGCTCGGTTGTCGTCGAGTGGCTGAACGTCAGCGGTGGTGTCGACGCCAATCCCGACTACGCGAGTCTCGCCGCGGAGATCACGCGGCGCGGCGACGTCTGGGTAGGCGTCTCGGCCCAACTCATCGGTGTGGAGGGCGGGCCGGTGCTCGTGAAGGCTCCGGGCGCCGAGGACATCGTGGGCAAAGGTCTGAAGGTGCTCGACCCGGCCCGTTACGGCTCGCTCGAACATCCGGGCGACGGCTACTCGTTCGACATCTTCACGCAGGTGGCGCGAGCGTTGCGTACCGGTGGACGGCCGATGGGCGGCATGAAGCCGCGGTGGCTCCTCGCGGCGGGTGAATCGCAGTCGGCGCTCGCGCTCACCACGTACTACGACGGCGTCCAGCCGCTCACACGAGCGTTCGACGGCTTCTTTGTGCATAGCCGCGCGTCGGTGAGCATTCCGCTCGTGGCGCCCGGCAAGTACGCCGATCTCGCCGGGTCGATCGGCAAGAACGCACCCACGATCTTCCGCACTGACGTCGACGCGCCCGTCCTCGACCTCCAGGCCGAGAGCGACGTCACCGGAATCCTGGATTCAGTCGTTGTGCGCCAACCCGACAGCGACCGATTCCGGCTCTGGGAGGTCGCGGGCACCGCACACGCGGACGTCCATCTCCTTGGTGCCCCGATCGCCGCGAAGCTCAACTGCGGCACGCCGATCAACAACGGACCCATGCACCTCGTCGCCAAAGCAGCCCTGCACCGCCTCGACGAATGGGTGCGCACCGGCCACGCGCCTCCCCGCGCACCGCGCCTCAACGTGACTGCCGGAACCACACCCGAGATTCGGCGCAACGCCGATGGGATCGCACTCGGCGGCATCCGCACCCCGCCCGTCGACGTCCCGACCGCCGTCGTTTCCGGAGTCCCCGGCCCCAACCCCGCGCTGCTCTGTCTCCTGCTCGGGTCGACGAAGCCGTTGCCCGCCGCACGTCTGGCCCGGCTCTACCCCTCGCGCGCCGCCTACCAACGGCGCTACGACATCGACGCCGACCGCGTCATCAAGGCCGGCTTCGTCCTCGAAGCCGACCGGGACCCCCTGCTCGCATTCGCCGACTCGTCGCGAATCAAAGGCTGATCCGCTCCGTCCGGACGCAAGCTCGACCTGCGGCCAGCCAGGTCGAAGGGGTTGCAGGTCCCTGAGCGACCAGCGGCCGATCGTCAGTGCTCACGGAGGTCTTCTGAAAGGATCGTCGGGTGCCCGGACATATCGAGCCCCTTGTACAAGTGCCACTCGCTCCGTTCGAACCTGCGCAGCTGGGACCGATGCGACTCCGCAATCGGGTTCTCAAGGCGGCGACGTTCGAGGGGGTCATGCCCCGCGGTGTGGTCACCCAGAAGCTGATTGACTTCCATACGGTCGTCGCCCGAGGTGGCGCCGCGCTCACGACGCTCGCGTATTGCGCGGTCTCCATGGGCGGGCGCGTCAGTCGAGACACCCTTGTCTTTGACGAGGACCTGATCGACGACCTGACCCGACTCACCGACGCGGTCCACGCCGAAGGCGCCGCGGCTTCCGCGCAGCTCGGCCACGCGGGTCTCGTCGCCCAAGGGCAGTCGAAGCGATACCCGAGCATGGCGCCTTCGACCCGATTCAGCGCGCCGGCGATGGGCCGGGTCAAGGGCGCGACGCACCTGCAACTCGATGAGGTCGTCTCGGAGTTCGAACGCGCGGCTGGCGTCGCGCTGCGCGCGGGCTTCGATGCCATCGAGGTCCACCTCGGGCACAACTACCTGCTGAGCTCGTTCATGAGCCCGAACCTGAACAAGCGCAAGGACGACTACGGGGGCAGCATCGAGAACCGCGCCCGGCTTCCCCGACGTGTCCTCGAAGCGGTCCGCAAGGTCGCCGACGGCCGCGTCGCTGTGCTTGCGAAGTTCAACATGGCTGACGGTGTCGACGGTGGGCTGTGGCTCGACGAGAGCCTCCAATTCGCGCGGCTCCTGGAAGCCGACGGGCACCTCGACGCCCTCGAGCTCACCGGAGGGAGCTCGCTGCTCAATGGCATGTACTTCTTCCGCGGTGACGTCCCGATGAAGGAGTTCGCCGCCACCCAATCACGCCTCGTCGGTCTCGGACTGCGCGCGTTCGGCCGCCGGATCTTCCCCGACTACCCGTTCGAGGAGGCGTTCTTCCTGCCGTTCGCCCGCCAATTCCGAGAGGCGCTCGATATGCCGCTCGTGCTGCTCGGCGGGATCAACGAGCTCGCCACGATCGAGTCGGCGCTCGGCGAGGGATTCGAGTTCGTGGCCATGGCGCGTGCGTTGCTCCGGGAGCCGGATCTGGTGAACAAGTTCGAGTCGGCGAGCAGCGCGGCGGGGCTGTGCGTGCACTGCAACAAATGCCTGCCCACGATCTACTCCGGCACGCGCTGCGTACTCGTCCCCCAGATCGAAGCAGCTCCAGCGCGCGAGGCCTCGAACTCAACGAGAGGTACATGATCGCTCCGGCCGGTAGCGTGCGCGGGATGCGTGTGCTGGATCCCGACGGGTGCCCGCCGCTCGAGGAGCTCGTGGCCCAGCACGTCGCGCTGCCCGAGGCCCGGTCCGGCGGTCGGGCGTTCCTGCGGCTCAACATGATCGTTTCGGCCGACGGTGGCAGCGCCGTGGCGGGTGTCTCCACCGGGCTCGGCAACACGTCGGATCATGCGGTCTTCGGCGCCTTGCGCGAGGGCGCGGACTGCGTGCTCGTGGGCATGGCGACGGTCGTCGCGGAGCAGTACCGGGCGCCGACGACCGAGGGCCTCCAGATCTACGTCGTCACGAGCAAGAACGACATCAGCGGTGATCCCGAGCTCTTCGCGAGCGGGCGGGCGACGCTCGTGCTCCCCGAGAGCGCGGGGCCCGTGCCGGCCGGCGTCCCGGAGCTGCGAGTCGGCAAGAGCCGGGTGGACCTCGCCCAGGCGCTCGAAGCGCTGCCCGGGAAGGTGGTCATGGCCGAGGGCGGGCCGACGGTGGCCGGCGCGCTCGTCTCGGCCGGGCTGGTCGACGAGTACTTCCTCACCGTCGCGCCGCGCGTCGTGGGCGGGGACTCGGGGCGCGTCGTGCGCGGGCCGGATGCCGATCCCACGCCGTGGAGCCTGCAGCATGGCTTCGTCGATGACGACGGCTTCCTCTTCCTCCGCTACGGACGTTCCTCCGCCGCGACCGGGGGCGCGTAGCCGAGCTCGTCGGAGCCGTCCTCGGGAGGTGGCGGATCCAGGGAGACGCCGCGTAACGCGGCGAGCAGCGCCGCGATCGCGACGAGCACCGCGCCGGTGACCGCCGCGCACGCGCCGTAGAACGCGCCGCTGAGCTCCACCGTGCCGAGCCGGTCGATCTTGATCGCGACGGCCGTTCCGAGCAGGCCGACGAACGCGATGATGAGCAGACCGACACCGCCGAGCGCGAGCGTCGGGCTCACCCCGCGGTCGCGGACGTCGGGCGGTGCGTCGACCGACACGCCGAGCAGCACGGCCGCAATGGCCGCGCCCCAGGCGGTGACGACGAGCACCGCGCCGATCGGGTCGCTCGGCCGGTGATGCGCGGTCGCGACGACCCCGACGCCGATGCCGGTGGTGTAGAGCGCCCCCATGACCGCAACGAGGGCGCGGAACCGCTGGGGTGCGGCGAGGAGCGCCCCGATCGCGAGTGAGAAGGCGACCGTCGTATGGCCACTGGGGAAGGACGCGACCCGACCCAGGGGATCGATGATGCCGAGGAACGGGCGGGGGAGGAAGAGGCGCTTGAGCAGCTCCGTGGTGATGATCGACCCGGCGATCACGCAACCGGCTCCCAGCGCGAGCAGGGGACGCCGTCGGGCCAGGGCCACGAACACGATGGCGCCGCCCACGAACACCAGGGAGGCGACGTCGATCGTGCCCAGCAGCGTGCCCGCCGCCGCGACGGTGCGCGGGCGGAGCACGTCCCGGCCGCGCAGCGCCGTCGCGTCGAGCCGCTGACCCCAGGTCGTCCGCACGCCCAGGAGGTAGACGAGCCCGAGCGCGACGACCGCCGCGACTGCGAGGGCCGTCAGGACGTGACGGCGGCTCACCGCGCGCTGCATGGCAACCATGGCGGACGCGGCGCTCAGGTCGTGCGCGTGCGGGCGTCGGCGAGCAGCTCTGGTCTCAGGTCTCCCCGGGAGCCGGCGAGCGGCTCGAGGTGTTCGAGGAGGGTGGTGTTGATGCCGTCGAGTGCGGCGAGCTGCTCGGGTGAGAGCAGGTCGAAGAGATGTGTGCGGACGCTCTCGACGTGCCCGGGTGCGGCTGCGGCCAGCGCGGCGAAGCCTTCGTCGGTAAGCACGGCCACCGCGCCACGCCGGTCGCCTTGCACGCCTTCTCTTCGCACCCAGCCCGACTGCTCGAGCCGTGCGACCGCGTGTGAGAGGCGGCTCCGGGACGACTGCGTCGCGACGGCGAGGTCGCTCATGCGCCGCGCGCGGCCCGGTGACTCGGAGAGCATGACGAGGATCTCGTAATAGCCGTACGGCATGTGGGCGTCACGCTGAAGGTCCCGCTCGAGCTCCTCCCAGAGGAGCCGGCTGGCGAAGACCCAGCTCAGCCACGTGTTGCGTTCCGCTTCGTCCAGCCATCGGGGCGCTGCCGTCATCGCGCGACGCTACCGTCGCCGCCCCGGGGCTACGAGGTCGCGACCTGATCGACCGCGATCCCGTCCACGGTGAGCTCGTCGACGCGCTCGTTGAAGAAGCACAGGAGCCCGGCGATGTCCTCGCGGCCGGCGATCGGCTCGGGGTAGCTCCACGCCACCGCGGTGAGCTCCCGATCACCGAGGCGGGCGGTCCAATACCGGGCGTCACCCTTGAACGGGCAGATGGTCTGCAGGTCGGTCGCGACCAGGCGGTCCATGCGGACGTCTTCGCTGGGCAGGTAGTAGCGGGTTGGCAGCCCGGTCTCGTGCAGCTGCACGGCTCGGTCGCTGTCGGCGAGGATCTCGCCGGCGATGACGATCTGGACGCGTCCGGCGACGGGCCCGGTGGTGATCGTGTGGCCACTGGTCATGGCCCGAGTCTCCCACGGCCCGGCGGTACGGTACGACGCGTGGATCTGGGGCTCGCGGGGGCAGCGGTGGTGGTCAGCGGCGGCTCGAAGGGGATGGGGCGGGCCGCGGCCGAGTCGCTGGCTGCCGAAGGCGCGCGCGTTGCGGTGCTCGCACGGACCCGGGGTGCGCTCGATGACACCGTGGCATCCCTCGAATCCCTCGGCAGCCCGGACGTCATCGGCCTGCAGGCGGACCTGACCCGCGTCGAGGAGGTCGATGCTGCGTTCGACGAGCTGCGATTGCGATGGGGCGGCCTGAACGCACTCGTCAATGCCGCCGGTCCCGTCGACGTCGGCATCAAGACCTTCGAAGACCTCGACGACGACGAGTGGTTCGCGACCTTCGACATCGGCACCCTGAGCGCGGTGCGCTGCGTCCGTGCCGCGCTACCGCTGCTCCGCTCGACCCCGTGGGCGCGCATCGTCAACATCTCGGCTCATTCCACCCGGCGTCAGTCCCCGAGCCTCGTCGCGTACACCGCGTCCAAGGCCGCGGTGACGAGCATCGGCAAGAACCTCGCGCAGTCCCTCGCCGCCGACGGGATCCTGGTCAACACCGTGTCGCCCGGCTCCTTTCTCTCGGAGGGGATGCGCGCGTATCTCGAGTCTCTGCCCAGCGAGCGCGGGATCGACCCGGACAGCCTCACGGACGCGATGCGCGTGATCGAGGAGGACTTCGGTCATCCCGCGTTCCTGCCGCGCGCGGGCGATCCCGCGGAGATCGGGCCATTGATCGCGTTCCTCGTTTCGCCGCTGAACAGCTACATGACCGGCGCGAACATCAACGTGGACGGTGGCTCGGACTTCTGACCCGGCACTAGCCGAAGCGGATGCCGTCCCGGTCGAGCGAGATGGTCATGCCTTCGTGAGCGAGGCACACGTCGTCGCCGACCGTGTCGCACTGCCGTCGAGCTTCGACGAGCAGCGCCTCGAGCTCGTCGTCGGAGTGGTATGGATCGTGATGGAACAGCACCGTCATGCCGACGTCGGCCTTGTTGGCGAAGCCCATCACGTGCTCGATGCTCGAGTGACCCCAGCCCACGTGGCTCGGGTACTCGTCGTCGCCGTACTGCGCGTCGTGGAGCAGCACGTCGGCGTCGTGCGCGACCTCGTGCCCGCTGATCCACGACGGCGGCTGGTCGGACAGCTCCACGCCCAGTGACGGCTCGTGGTCGGGCAGGTACGCGAGCGTCTTGCCGTGCTCCTCGATCCGGTAGCCGACCGTGGGGCCCTGGTGTGCGACGTTCGCGGCGCGCACCGTGGCGGAGCCGATCGTCACACCATGCTCGGGCGCGTCATGGAACGTGATGTCCGCGGGGATGTCCGCGAGCCGGACCGGGAACAGTGGTGGTGACAGGTAGATCGCGATGCGGTCGGCGAGGCTCTGCACCGGTGACGCCGGCCCCCAGAGGTGCACCTTCGCTCCCGGGCGGAAGAGCGGGCGGAAGAAGCCGAGGCCCTGCAGATGGTCGAGATGCAGGTGGGTCAGGAAGATGTGCAGCTCCTCGAAGGACTCACCGTCCATCGATGCGCCCAGCGGTCGGATGCCCGTTCCCGCGTCGAGGATGAGGAGATCACCGCTCTCGAGTCGGACCTCGACGCACGAGGTGTTGCCGCCGTACCGGACCGTGTCGGCTCCGGGCGTGGCCAACGACCCACGACACCCCCAGACCCGGGCTTGCACTACTCGGTGCTCTCGGGCGTGGCGAGCTGCCAGAAGACGCTGACGACGCCGTGCATCTCCTCTGCGGCACCGAAGAGCGGGTACGCGGTGGCTTCGACCAGGCGGCGCTCACCGTCGTAGCCGGTGACGAGCAGAACGCGGTGAGCGGGGCGCCGCTCGAGGAACGCGACGCCGGCGGGGGAGTCACGCCGGCGCAGGGCCGCGCCGTCCGGATCCGCGAGGTGCAGCACCTCACCGAATTCCGCGGCCGAGATCTCACCCAGCTCCGAGAACGGCTTGCCGATGATGAGCTCCGCAGCGTCGTTGAAGTAGACGAGGGTCCCCGTCGCGTCCAGGAGGAACATCGCGGTCGAGAGGTTCGCCGCGAGCTCCCGGGCGAGGATCAACGGGAGGCTCTTGGCCCCGGAACCCGTGCTGGTCACGGCGGTCACAGTATCGAAGCGGTCCCGATCCGGCTCGGGGTGGAAGCGGCGTGGCTCAGCGCACCTGAGCTGCCGTTGCGGCCGCGACGACGGAGACGATCGGGACGCTGACGGCGACGACCGCCCACCGGTGCCGACGTCGGCGCTCGCGGCGGCGCATCGTCCGGGTCATGACGCCCGGCGCGGGCACCGGACGCTCCCAGCGCGCGTCGAGCACCAAGTCGTCGCGCAGCTCGGTGCGTTCGGTGCTGCGGAGCCACGCGGCGACCATCAGGATGGCGCCGACCCCGAAGCACGCGTAACCCAGGAGGATCGCAGCGATCCAGACGCGTCGCGAATAGGCCGTGTACCAGTAGATGTGGCCAGGAATTCGCGCGAGATCGACGATGCCGTACACCGCGAACGGGAGTCCGACGAGGTAGCCGACGGCCACGAGGTTGAGGGACACGCTTCCTTCCATTGCCACGCCTCAGGGGTGGTTCACGTGATGCAGGCCGGTGACGTGGAGCCTGCCCTCGCGACCCCACGTCGCGGGCAACGCTACCGAGGATGGTGCCTGCTCCGCACGCCGCCGCGCGGCAAACCCGCGGCGACCGCCGGACCGTACCGAGACGCGGCGTCAGCGGCGAGCGCCTCCGCGCGGAGTGTGGTTCGGGTGGTCGACCAGTCGACCGTTGACCGTTTCGACACCTTCCTCCTGGAGGAGGGTCGATTGCTCGCGGGCGAGGTGCGCGACGAGGCGGCCGTCGGCCCGCACGACGCGCCACCAGGGGACGTCATCGAGTCCCGACGCGAGAAGCGCGCCGACCGCGCGCGCCCGCCGCGGGTATCCGGCGGCGTCGGCCACCCAGCCGTACGAATACGTGTCGCCCGGCGGGAGACGCGCCAGCACGGCACGCACCGCCACCTCGAACTCGGTCACCGGGCCAGCGTATTGAGGTACGACCCGCGGGGTCGGCGACCCGCTCAGCTCGCGACGACGCGATGCGTGCGGGACCTGACCGATGGGCGGTGGTTCGCACCGCCCCGGTACTCCCCGATGAACGTGTGCGCGCCGACGGGCGTCTTCGACGACGAGATGACGGCGACACCCGCGCGGAGATGCCCGGTGCCGATCCACTGGCGGGAGCGGTTCGGGCCGATCCGGTAGAACGCGACCTTGCCCGTCGGGGTGCCGCGGCCCACGCCCATGGACCTCACGACGGCCCGGATCGTCAACGGTCGTCCGGCGATCGACGGGTTGCTCGAGGCCGCCAACGTCATCGTGCTGAAGCTCCGGTACACGGTCTGGCTGTTCGTCGTGGCGGACGG
>JADGON010000311.1 GCA_017882945.1 Acidimicrobiia bacterium
GCCGGACCGCCCGGGATCACGTCCGGATCGACGAGCAGCGCGTACTTCCACCACGTCGCGACATCGTCGTCGCGCACCAACGGCGGAGTGACACCGGACACACCGTCGAGCTCCTCGGTCAGGAGCGTGGCCATGGCGATGCGCTGCATGATCCCCGCGTCGAGCTTCTCGAGCTGCGCATTGGCCACCGCGCCCTGCAGCTCGGTCATCCGCGAGTTGAGCGCGAGGAACTCGTGATCCGGGTTCTCCTCGCCGTACGGCCACGCCTTGTTCACGAACATCCGGATCCGCCGGGCAAGGGCGGGATCGTCGGTCACGACGAGGCCACCTTCGCCGGTCGTCATGTGCTTGCCCTGCTGGGAGCTGAAGCAGCCGATCGAGCCGATGGTCCCCACGAGTCGACCGGCGCGCCGGGCCAGGAACGCCTGGGCGCAGTCCTCGATCACGGGGACGCCGCGGGCCTCACCGATGTCCCGGATCGCGTCGACGTCGCACGGGTTGCCGAACAGGTGCGTCGCGACGATTGCGGCGGTGCGGTCCGAGAGCCGGTCGGCGATCGACGCGGCGGTCACGTTCCCCGTGCGGGCATCCACGTCGGCGAAGACCGGGATGGCCCCTTGGTAGAGGATCGGGGCGAGCGCGCCCATGTCGGTGATCGCGGTCGTGATGACCTCATCGCCCGGTTCCGGATCGATCGCGGCGATTGCGGCGTGGATCGCCGCGGTTCCCGACGAGCACGCGACGGCCGTGCCGACGCCGAGGCGAGCCGCGAACTCGCGCTCGAGCTCGGGGACCTGGACGCCCTTGGTGCTCGTGAGGGTGCCGCTGTGGATCACGTCGGCGAGCCGGGCGAGCTCGGCGTCACCGAGGCTGCGGCCGGTGGCGTCCTGATCGTTGGGAAGCGCGAGCCCGGGTTCCGTCGAACGCACTTGGATCATCGAGTCCTCTCCGCCCGGTCGTGCGATGCCCACCGGAAACACGCGCCGTGCACGTCCTGCCCGGGTCGCGCACGTACTGTACCGGTAGGCACCTTCCGTTCTCCGGGTCGGATCGGCGTGAACCGCACCCCGCTTGAACGGGGTGCGGGTCCTCCAGGAGGGGAATGCGAGAGCACAGCATCGCCGTCGTGTTCGGGACCCGGCCCGAGGTGGTCAAGCTGGCTCCGGTGCTCTGGGCCCTGGGCGCCGCATCCCGGACAATTCACACGGGCCAGCACTACGACCCCGCTCTCGCGAGCGCGCTGCTGACCGAGCTCGGGCTCGACCCGCCGGCACTCCAGCTCGAGGTCGGCGGTGCACCCCGGGGCGAGCAGCTCGGTGTCGCGACCGCGTTGCTCGACCGCGCGTTCGCCGACGACCGGCCCGACATCGTGGTGGTGCAGGGCGATACGACGAGCACGCTGGCCGCGGCGCTCGCCGCCAACGCTCGCGACATCCCACTCGTGCACGTCGAAGCCGGATTGCGCAGCTATGACCGCGCGATGCCCGAAGAGCACAACCGGGTCGTCGCCGACCATCTCGCCGATCTCTGCTGCGCGCCGACGGAGACCAGCCGCGCGCGGCTCGCGGCCGAGGGCATCACCGGCTCGCGCGTCGTCGTCACCGGGAACACGGTGGTGGATGCTGCCGCGCACATGCTGCCCGAAGAGGAGGAGCGCGTGGCGCTGCTCGACCGCTTCGGACTCGCGGCCGGCGCGTACGTCCTGTCGACGTTCCACCGGCCCGAGAACGTCGACGACGAGTCGCGCCTGCGCGTCATCCTCGGCGAGCTGGGCGCCCTCCCGCTCCCGGTGCTCCTCCCGTTGCACCCCCGGACCGCGGCTCGCGTGGAGGGATGGGGGGAACCGAGCGGGCTCGCCACGCTGCGGATCGTCGAGCCGCTCCCGTACCGGGACTTCCTCGGACTCGCCCGCGAATGCGCCTTCCTCGTCTCCGATTCGGGCGGGGTGCAGGAAGAGGCGAGCATCGTGAAGCGTCCCGTCCTCGTGGTCCGCGCATCGACCGAGCGCCCCGAGGTGCTCGGGACGTTCGCCGAGCTGATCGGCCCGGGCCGATCCATCGGCGAGCAGGGACAGACGTGGACCCGAGATCTCGAAGGCCTGCACGCTCGGCTCGAGGCGATGCCGAGCCCGTACGGCGACGGCCACGCGGGTCCGGCGATCGCCGCGGCGATCGCCGACCTGCACGCGCGGATCGCGCACCGGCAGACGTGAGCGATCCTCCGACCCGCTGACTTGCGGAGCGCCGGTACCATCGACGGCATCACAGCGCTGGGGCCCGACTCCGCGACCCGCTCACCGACGCGACGGCGAGCGCGGTCTGACCGCCCGGAACCGGGCACGCGCCCGCTCGCGCTCGAACCGGCACGCTGCTGCATCTGTGGCACGCGTGACGCCGAGCCGGTCGGCGTCGGCGAGGACTTCGAGTACCGGACCTCGCCGGACAGCTTCCTCACCGTCCGCTGCGACCACTGCGCCCTCGTCTACCTCGATCCGCGCCCGACGCGCGCCGAGATGACCACGATCTATCCCGATCACTACCACGCGTTCACGTTCACCGAGGACAAGTTCGGATTCGTGTACCGCGTCCGCCGCCGCCTCGAAGCGCGCCGCTTGCTCACGGCGATCGGGAAGGTCCCGCCGAACGCCGCGATCCTCGACGTCGGGTGCGGCGACGGCTTCCACCTCGAGCTCCTCCGGGACTTCGGCCAACCCGGCTGGCGACTCGTCGGGGTGGACCTCGACCCTCGCGCGGCGGACGCCGCCGAAGCGCGCGGACTCGTCGTCCACCGCGGAACGATCGAGACAGTCGATCTCGAGGCCGATCACTACGACTTCGCCATCCTGATCCAGACGGTCGAGCACGTCGCCGATCCCGCGGCGGTCCTTGCCGCGATCCGGCGCGTGCTCCGACCCGGTGGGCGGCTCCTGATCGTCACCGACAACACCGGGTCGCTCGACTTCTCGATCGCCAAGCGCCGGCACTGGGGCGGCTACCACTTCCCGCGGCACTGGTACCTGTTCAACGACGACGCGCTGCGCCGCCTCGCATCCCACACGGGCTTCTCGGTCGACGAGCTCGACACCATGGTCAGCCCGGTCAACTGGGTGTACTCGATTCGCAACGCGCTCGACGACTGGGGTGCACCGCGACCGATCGTCGAGTGGCTCTCGCTCGAGTCACCGATCCCGCTCGCGGCGTTCACCCTGTTCGACTGGTGCAACCAGAGGATCGGGCGTGCGGCGTTGCTCCGGGCGGTACTCCGCCGCGACCCGGAGTGATCACGACGGGCCCGGAGATCTCGACGGCACCGGTCGTGGTGCTGGGTGGCGGCATCGCGGGACTCACCGCGGCGCGAGAGCTGCTCCGCAACGGCCTCGACGTCGTGCTCTACGAAGCCGGCCCATCGGTCGGAGGAATGGCCGACAGCCACCACGATCCCGAAGGGTTCACGTTCGACACCGGCGCGCACTTCATCACCAATCGCCTCGCGACCGCGACCGGCGTCTACGAGCAGTGCCGCGCCGTGGAGAGCTACGGCGAGACCGTGTGGCTCGGCGGCCGGAGCTACGACTACCCGGCCGGCCTGTTGCGCGTCCCGCGCTTCGTGCGTGCCGCGATCGCCGAACGCACCCATCCGCGCCACGGCTCGGCGACCTCGGCCGCGGATCGGTTCCGGCGCGAGTTCGGCACCGCCCTCGCCGACGAGATCGCACTCCCCCTGCTCGAAGCGTGGTCGGGCGCGCCGGCGACGGAGCTCGCGCCCGCGGTCGCCGACAAGATCCCGAGCGGCATCGCCCAGACGGTGGGGCTCAAGCTGGCGGCCCGGCTCACGCACCGCGCCGTCGCGGTGGGCTACTGCCAGGAGGCGCCGCAGAGCGCCAACGTGTGGCACGTCTACCCCGAGCGCGGGATCTCCGCGGTGTGCGAGAGCCTGGCCGCAGACGTGGCCGACTCGATCCGGCTCCGCAGCCCCGTCGAAGCCATCACCGTGAGCGACGGACGGGCCGTCGGGGTCCGGGTGGCGGGCCGGGAGGTTCCGGCCGCGGCCGTCATCAGCACCGCACCGATCAACGTGCTGCCGAAGATCGTCGAGGGGACCGACGCGCTCGAGCGGTTCCGCGCGTTCCGGTTCCGGCCGATGGTGTTCGTGAACCTCCGGCTCCAGGGCCGCGACCTGCTCCCCCACACGATGACCTGGACGCCGGAGGCGCAGCTCCCGTTCTTCCGGTTGACCGAGACGCCCCAGGCCATGCCGTGGCTCGCGCCGGAAGGCAAGACCCTCATCACTGCCGACATCGGCGCCGAGATCGGTGACGAGCATTGGAGCATGGACGACGGTGAGCTCGGCGAGCGCTGCATCGACGCACTCGTCGAGATCGTGCCCAGCGCGCGGCGCGACTACCTCGGGTGCCGCGTCGTGCGCGCTCCGAGCGCCTACCCGGTGTTCCACCTCGACTACGAGCTCGATCGGCAGCGGCTGGCGACGTCCACCGGGGTCGACCGCCTGCTGAGCATCGGACGCAACGGCGAGTTCGCCCACATCCTCATGGAGGACGTCTACTGGCGCACGGTCCGTCGCGCCCGCCGGCTCGCACGCGAGCTGAAGTCCGGCGCCCCCGTCAGCGTCTGATCCGACGGCTCAGCGGGCCCGGGGGGCGTACCGGTAGAGGCCCTGGTTCTCGAAGAAGTACGGGTTCGGCTCGACGGTGCGGTCACGCGGACGAATCACCGCGAGCGCGTCGGCGATCAGCCCGCACTTCGTCTGCACCGGTTGCGCGCCCTGGGTGTAGACGAGCCAGATCGCGTGGTCGTCGCCCGCGCGCCGGACGATGTCCTTCACGACCTGGAGCGGGCGCATCGCGTCGACGCGGTCGGCGTAGTCGACCCAGTCGATGCGCCCGGGCTTCGTGAAGCCCGGCAGCCCGACCTGGCGCACGTCGCCGGGCAGCAGCCGGCTGACGTCCGTGCCGCCGGAGTCCGGGCAGTACACGACGAGGTCGCCGGTGTGACCCTGGCCGCGGATCGCGTTCGCGACCTCGAACGCCTGGGTCCGGCTCCGGAGCGCGTTGCTCGTCCCGCCCCAGAATCCCCCCACCAACAGCAACGCGAGCACGGTGTAGCGCACCCCTCGGCTCGCGAAGGCCGTGACCCCGAACGCCGCGGCGAGGAGGAACATCGGGAACATGACCGAGGCGTAGCGCCCTTCGAACGTGGTCTCGGTGGCGCGGGCCAGGAGCAGCCCGAGACCGAGCGTGGCGAACGCGACGCCCGCCTCCATGCGGATGCCCGGCCGGGTCCACAGGTCCACGTCGATGTGACGCCCGTCGAGCGCGGTCGCGAACACCGCGAGCAGCACCATGAGCAGCAGCGCCCAGCCGACGGCATGGGTGTTGCCGCCGAACGACTTGACCGCCTCCGCAGTGCTGCTGACCGGGCTCACGACCCCGCCCCACGGGGTGCCGGTGTGCAGCTCCTGGTAGCGGAATGTGGGCAGCCACGGGATGAAGGTGAGCCCGCCCACCGCCAGCGCGCCGAGCCCGTAGCGCGCGGCGCTGCGCTGCTCGGGTCGCCCCCGCACCGCGAGGAACGCGAGCCAGAGTCCCACGACCGCCAGCAGCGCGAACGACCAGTAGTGGGTGTAGAGCAGGAGACCGGTCACGACGGCGAGGCACACGAGGCGTCCCCACGAGGGCCGGTCGAACACGCGGAGCAGCGCGAGGTAGCCGAGGAACACGAGCAGGATGACGAGCGAGTACATCCGCGCTTCGGTCGAGTAGCGGATCGCGAACGGAGATGCGGCCAGCATCAGCACCGTGGCCCACGCGACGGTGCGGGCTTCGGGCGGCTGCAACCCGGCCGCGGCGCGGCGGCCGTCGAGCCGACGTCCGGCGTACCAGGCCGGGACCAGCGCCGCGACGCCGAAGGCCCCCGACATGGCGCGCACCGCCTCATTGCCGGTGCCGAAGATCTCCATCCAGACGTGGAGGAGCGCGTAGTAGAGCGGCGGCGCACCGTCGTGGCGCAGCGCCGCTTGGAGGTCCGAGAGCGGAAGCCGCGCGATGTTGACCGACAGCACCTCGTCGGCCCAGAGATCCGACCGGGCGAAGAAGCGCAGGGCCAGGCCGAATGCGATCACCCCGACGACGGCCAGGATCAACCAGGCCGAGTCGTTGCCCCCCAGGCGCGACGGGCGCGCGTCAGCCGGGTCGACGCCTTCCTCGCTCCCCCCCGACGCGCGCGCCCCGGAACCGCGACGCAGCGCGTCCGAACCCACTCCCATCGACCAGATCTTAGGGTCCGGGGCGGCTGCCGTGGCCACGGTCCGTGGTCAGCGCCGCTTCCCGTGCGCCGCGGTCGCGGCGCCGATCGCGTCGGCGTAGGCGCCGAGCACCGCATCGAGGTGCCCGGGCCAGTCCATGGGGGCCCCGGCCGGCTCGACGCGGTAGTCCGCGGGCGCCGCCGCGAACGCCTGCATCCGGTCGGCGAGGGCGCCGGCATCGCCGGGCGTGAACAGCAACGGCCGGCACTGCGCAGCGATCAACTCGGGGATGCCACCGATCGACGCGCCGATGACCGGGATGCCCCGCCCGCGTGCCTCGTTCACGACCACCGGGGCCGGATCCTTCCACTGCGACGGCACGACCAGGCAGTCCAGATCGGCCAGCAGCGACTCCTTGCGGTCCTCGGCCACCCATCCGGCCGCGACGACGGGCGGACCGGCGGCGCGGACTTCGGCTTCGAGCGGGCCGCGGCCCGCGACCACCAGGCGCGCGCCGGGGATCGCGGCGCGGGCGAACGCATCGAGCAGGGTGCCCACGCCCTTGTCCGGACCGAGCCGGCCGAGGTACCCGAAGGTGAGCGGACGCCCGCCGCTGCGGGGGGCCGCGCGCGACCCGGCGACGACCTCGACCGGGTTGTAGACCACTCGCAGGCGCGGCACGATCCAGGAGAGCTGCTCGTGCTCGCGCGCGATTGCCTGCGAGACCGCGAGCACGACCTCTGGGGGAGCTCGGCCGACCGACTCGTTGCGCAGCCAGGAGATGCCGACGCACGAACGGCAACGAGGCTCACACCTGCGGCCGTCGCGGTGCACCATCGAGTTGCGCTGGCACAGCAGCCAGTAGTCGTGCAGCGTGTGCACGTGAGCGACGCCGCGCCGGGCGGGGCGCGTGAGCGCCAGGCTGGAGAGTCCCTGCACGGCGTGCGTGTGCACGACGTCGGGCGCCAGCTCATCCAGCACGGAGTCGAGCGCGCGCCCGGCGCGCGGGTTGTACATGTCGATCGCGTGGAACAGCAGTCGCCGCGCGGCCGGTTGCTCCGGGGCCTGCTGAATCGGGTACGGCCACGGCTTGACCGCGCGCACGACATCGGGGCCGGCCACCCCGAGGGTGAGCACGTCCACCTGGTGGCCCGCGGCGCGCAACCTGAGCGAGAGCGCCGACGCGTACTGCTCGGCGCCACCGACGACCTCCGGAGGCCAGAGGTTGGAGACCATCAGGATGCGCATCGGAGCGCCTTAGATTAGTGGCGACATGCAGGATCGTGGCGATGCCGAATCCCCGCCGCTCCGCATCGGCATCCTGGCCGACACGATCGGTCGACCGGGCGGGATCGGCCGGTACACGAGCGAGCTGGTCGCCGCGCTCGGGCGCCGCGACGACGTGCGTCTGGTCGTGGCGGCACTGCCGGAGGCAACCGAGCGGGTCGAGCAGCTCGCAGGTGACCGACTCGACGCGGTCGTGCCGATCCGGGCGCGCGGCCAGGTCGGGATCGCGCTGTGGGAGCGCTACGCGAGCGGGCGGAAGCTGGCCGAGGCCGGCGTCGAGATCGTTCACGGCACCAAGCACCTTGTCCCGCGCATCGCGCGGCCGACCGTCCTCACCGTGCACGATCTCATGACCATCACTCGCGCCCGCGAATCTGCGTTCGCGAAGCGTCTCTTCCTGCCCCGCCAGTACCGCATCTCGCTCGACGCGGCCACGCGCCTCGTCGCGGCGAGCCGTGCCACGCGCGACCGCCTGCGCGAGCTCAACCCGAGATGGGACGCCAAGACGGTGGTCGAGCCGAACGGGCTGAGCCGGAAGCTGCTCGAAACGGCGCCGGCGCCGGTCCCGGAGCTGGCCGGAACCCGGTTCGCACTCGTGGTCGGAGATCTGGCGCCGCGCAAGAACGTCGGACTGCTCCTGGAAGTGTGGGAGCGCGTGGATCGCGCGACCGACGGCTTCAAGCTCGTCGTCCTCGGCAATCCCGGCCCGCACAGCGACGAGACCACGCAACGGCTCGCCGAGCTCCAAGCCCGGGGGATCGCGGTCTGGCTGCGCGGCGTGGACGACGGTGTGCTCCGCTGGTGCTACGAGCACGCACGCGTCGTGCTGTTCCCGACGCTCGAAGAGGGCTTCGGGTTCCCGCTGCTCGAAGCCCTCACCTTCGGAGCTCCGGTGATCGCGAGCAAGGACCCCGCGCTCGTCGAGGTCGCCGCGGGGTCCGACCTGGTGACGCACCTGGA
>JADGON010000050.1 GCA_017882945.1 Acidimicrobiia bacterium
ATGCGGATGTTCGCGGGGTTCGGCACGCCGGTGGACACGAACCGGCGGTTCAAGGACCTGCTCGCGGCCGGCAGCGACGGCCTCTCGACCGCGTTCGACCTCCCCACCCTGATGGGTCGCGACTCGGACGACCCGCTCGCGCTCGGCGAGGTCGGGAAGTGCGGTGTCGCGATCGACACACTCGCGGACGTCGAGGACCTCTACCGCGACATCGATCTCGGCTCGGTCACCACGTCGATGACGATCAACTCGCCCGCGCCGGTGCTGCTCGCGATGTACGTCGCCGCGGCGGAGCGCTCCGGTGTCGAGCGCGCCCGGCTCGGCGGCACGCTCCAGAACGACATCCTCAAGGAGTACCAGGCTCAGAAGGAGTTCGTGTTCCCGGCCCGCCCGAGCATGCGCCTCGTCAGCGACGTCGTCCGGTTCTGCGCGGCGGAGATGCCGCGCTGGCATCCGATCTCCATCTCCGGGTACCACATCCGCGAAGCGGGATCCACGGCCGCGCAGGAGCTCGCGTTCACCGTCGGGAACGGCTTTGCGTACGTCGAGGCCGCGCTGGCCGCGGGCCTCGACGTCGACGAGTTCGCGCCGCGTTTGTCCTTCTTCTTCAACGCCCACATCGACTTCTTCGAGGAGATCGCGAAGTACCGCGCCGCGCGCCGCATCTGGGCCCGATGGATGCGCGAGCGGTACGGGGCGAAGCTCGAGCGGTCCTTGCAGCTGCGCTTCCACACCCAGACCGCGGGGGTGTCGCTCACCGCGCAGCAGCCGGAGGTCAACCTCGTGCGCACCGCGATCGAGGCCCTCGCCGGCGTGCTCGGTGGGACCCAGAGCCTGCACACCAACTCCTTCGACGAGGCACTCGCGCTCCCTTCCGACAAGGCGGCCCGGCTGGCGATCCGCACGCAGCAGGTGGTGGCGTACGAGACGCGCGCGGCGAACGTCGCCGACCCGCTCGGTGGCTCCTGGTTCGTCGAGGAGCTCACCGACGAGCTGGAACGCCAGGCCGAGGCGACCTTCGCCCACGTCGAAGCACTGGGTGACGGCTCGATGCTCGAAGGTGCTCTCGTGGGCATCGAATCGGGCTGGTACCAGAGCGAGATCTCCCGCGCGGCCTACGACCTGGAGCGGAAGCTGAACGACGGTCGCCACACGATGGTCGGCATCACCGACTTCCTCGAGGGAAACGACGAGCCGCCGCCGGACACCCTCCAGATCAGCCGGGAGTGCGAGGAAGAGCAGCTCAAGCGACTCGCGGCGGTGAAGGCCGATCGCGGCGCGGACGCGGTGGACGGGGCGCTGGCCCGGCTCCGGACCGATGCGGCCGAGCCCACCGTGAACCTCATGCCCGGCATCCTCGACGCGGTGAACGCGTACGCGACCGTCGGCGAGATCATGGGCGCGCTCGCAGACGTCTTCGGCCGTCACCGAGAGGTCCCGGTCATCTGACCGTGGCAATGACGATGAAGGTCGGCCTGCTCCACCCGGGGGCGATGGGCGCAGCACTGGGCGCGGCCCTCGTCGAGAACGGCCATCACGTCGTCTGGGCGTCCGCCGGTCGCAGTGACGCGACGCGCGCCCGCGCCGAGGCCGCAGGCCTTTCCGACGTCGTGACCATTGCCGCGCTCGCGTCGCGCAGTGACTTCGTGATCTCGATCTGTCCCCCGGAGCACGCGGCCGACGTTGCCGGCGCGGTTCGTGACACCGGGTTTGCCGGCGGGTTCCTGGACGCGAACGCGATCTCGCCCGAGACGGCCAAACGGATCCGCCCGGACGTCGATGGTGGCGTCATCGGCCCGCCGCCCCGGAAGCCGGGAACGACGCGCCTGTATCTCTCGGGGTCGCGGGCCGCGGACATCGCCGCGCTCTTCTCGGACACCGCCGTCGACGCGCGGGTGCTCGACGACCAGATCGGGACCGCGTCCGCGTTGAAGATGGCCTACGCCGCCTACACCAAGGGCCTCTCGGCGTTGCTCATTGCACTGCGTGAGACGGCGCGGGCCAACGGGGTCGACGAGTACCTGCTCGAGGAGTGGGCGATCTCCCAACCTGATCTGGCCGGGATCTCCGAGTTCGCAGTTACGAACGCGGGACCGAAGGCATGGCGCTGGGTCGCGGAGATGGAGGAAATCGCAGCGACGTTTGCCGCGGCGGACCAGCCCGACGGGTTCCATCGCGCGGCCGCCGACGTGTACCGGAAGGTGGCCGCGCGATGACGATGACGGAGCAGGTGCTCGCGGTCGCACGAGCGGCGAAGGGCTTCATGCCCGAGGACGAGGGCCTGGCGCTGCACGAGGCGGGACTCGACGGGGGCCGGGTCGGGCCGTTGCTCGAGATCGGCTCCTACTGCGGCAAGTCCGCGGTCTACCTCGGTTCCGCGGCCCGCGAAGCCGGGACCGTGCTCTTCACCATCGACCATCACCATGGCTCCGAGGAGAACCAGGCCGGCTGGGAGCACCACGACACCGAGGTCGTCGACCCCCGGACGGGACGGATGGACACGCTCCCGTTCTTCCGCCGCACGATCGAGGATGCGGGCCTCGAGAGCGCCGTCGTCGCGATCGTCGGTGACTCGCCGACCGTCGGCGCGGTGTGGCGTACGCCGGTGGGCTTCCTCTTCATCGACGGTGGCCACGCCGAGGACGTCGCGATGGCCGACTACGAGATCTGGTCCCGCCACGTCCTGGCGAACGGTGTGCTCGCGATCCACGACGTCTTCGAGGATCCCGCCGACGGGGGACAGGCACCGTTCCGGGTCTGGCAGCGTGCGGTCGCCGAAGGCTTCACCCCGATCTCCACCACCGGCAGCCTCCGCACCCTCCGCCGCTGACCGACCTCTGCCAACCCTGCGTGTGTGCCGCTCCGGTCGTGGAGCGACCATCCACGCACACACCCCAGCGTCAGTGGGCTGAAGCCTGCCCTTGGCGCTCGGGTCGGGAAGAGGAGTGGTCAGTCGGTGGGGCGTGTCGAACGACGGGAGCGGTTCTCGCTGCGCTCCGCCTCGATCGCGACGCCGGCCTGGAGCAGCTCTTCGCGGCTCAAGCCGGCGGGAAGTGCCTCACCGCGGAAGAGGCCGGCGGTCGGGCCCTCGTCACCGAGCGCGTGGGCCGCGAGCACGACCGCCGCGGAGTTCCACGTGGGGTGGTCGGCGGTGAAGTGCTCGCCGAGCTCGTGGAACCGGCCGCCATCGAAGTTCATGCCGCACCAGTACGCGCCATCATCGTGGCGGAGGAACTGCACCCAGCCGAAGAGGTCGAGCGCGCGCTCGGTCTCGCCGATCGCGTCGAGCGCCATCACCAGCTCGCAGGTCTCCGCGGCCGTCACCCACGGTTGGTCCGAGACGCAGCGCACGCCGCGTCCCTCCACGATGAAGGTGTCCCAGTAGTGAGCGATCCGGGCCTGGGCGGCCTGGCCCCGCAGCACGCCGCCGAGGATCGGGTAGTACCAGTCCATCGCCCAGCGCGCCTTGTCGAGGAAGCGCTCGGGCCGGTGCGCGATGGCGATGGCGAGCGCACCGAGCGAGAGCTCCCAGTCCGGCCGTTCGTGGCCGAGCCGCTCGGCGACGGCGATGGCGCACCGCAGGCTCAGGTGGATGCTGGACGA
>JADGON010000312.1 GCA_017882945.1 Acidimicrobiia bacterium
ATTCGGCGCGGCCGGTAGCCTGGAGTCGATGAAAGTCCTGCTCCGCAATCCTCGGCGCGAGCTGGAGGTCCCCGGTCCGATGACCGTCGCCAAGCTCCTGGCGCGCCTCGAGCTGAACCCGGAATCCGTGCTCGTCATCCAGGGCGACACCCTCGTCCCGAAGGATGCCCGCCTCGCCGACACCGACTCCATCGAGATCCGCCCGGTCATCTCCGGAGGTTCGGACCGATGAAGTGTCGCCGGTGCAAGGCGCCTGCGGTCATCGACATCCGCCGCCACAACGCCGCGTTCTGCTCGGAGTGCTTCCTGCACCACTGCCGCGAGCAGGTCCGCAAGGCGATCCACGAGTACGAGATGTTCGGTCCCGAGGACCGGGTGCTCGTCGCGGTCTCGGGCGGCAAGGACTCCCTGGCGCTGTGGGACCTCCTCGTCGACCTCGACTACGAGGTCGACGGGCTCTACCTCGGGTTGGGGATCGGTGACTACTCCGACGAGTCGGGCGTGCACACCCGCCAGTTCGCCCAGGAGCGCGGCCTCAAGCTGCACGAGGTCGACCTGCCAACGGATCACGGCTTCGACATCCCCGGCGCAGCCCAGGTCACCCGGCGGGCGCCCTGCGGTGCGTGCGGGCTCTCGAAGCGCCATCTCTTCAACTCGACCGCGATCGAGCACGGCTACGACGTCGTGGCGACCGGCCACAACCTCGACGACGAAGCCGCCGTCCTGCTCGGCAACGTCCTGCGGTGGGAGACCGGCTACCTCGGTCGCCAGTACCCCGTGCTCGAAGCATCCGATGGATTCGCCCGCAAGGTGAAGCCGCTCGTGCGCCTCGGTGAGCGCGAGATGGCCGCATACTGCGTGTTGAGCGGCATCGACTACCAGGTGGAGGAGTGCCCGATGGCGGAGGGCAACCGGCACCTCGGGTTCAAGGAGGTGCTCAACTCGCTCGAAGACCGTTCACCGGGCGCGAAGGCCGCGTTCCTCAGCGGCTTCTTCGCTCGAGGACACGAGCGATTCCAGACCGAGGCCGACCAGGTCCTGCTCGCCCCGTGCCCGGAGTGCGGCGCCCCGACCACCACGGGCGGGACGTGCGCGTTCTGCTCGCTGCGCGCCAGGGCCGGCGTGGTGCCGGTCGAGCTCCGAGCCGGCCGGTAGCCGGCGTGCCCCGCCAGTTCGCGCCGGGAGATCGCGTCCTGCTCATCGACGCGAAGCAACGCCGTCACCTCATCACGCTGGCCGAGGGTGGCGCGTTCCACAGCCACACCGGCGTCCTCGACCATGCCCTGCTGATCGGAGAGGACGAGGGCACCACGGTGCGCACGACGATGGGTTCACGCATGGTCGCGGTGCGACCGACGCTCTCCGAGTACATCTTGAAGATGCCGCGCGGCGCGCAGGTGATCTACCCGAAGGACCTTGGCCCGATCCTCATGCTGGCCGACGTCTTCCCCGGCGCCCAAGTGCTCGAATCCGGTGTCGGCTCGGGCGCGTTGACGATGACCTTGTTGCGCGCGATCGGACCGGAGGGCCACGTCCTGGGCTACGAGCTCCGCGACGACTTCGCCGATCGGGCGCGCCGCAACGTCGAGAGCTTCCTCGGCCCCGACCTCCCGCTGACCATCGAAGTCCGCGACGTGTACGACGGCATCGACGCCGACGACCTCGACCGCGTCATCCTCGACCTGCCCGAGCCCTGGCGCGTGGTGAAGCACGCCGAGGCGGCGCTGCGGCCCGGCGGAATCCTCCTGTCCTACCTGCCGACGATCGGCCAGGTCATGCGGCTCCGCGAGGAGCTCGCCGACTCGGCGTTCGGAATGGCCGAGTCGCTCGAGGTGCTGCAGCGCAGCTGGCACGTCGACGGGCAGTCGGTACGACCCGACCACCGCATGGTCGCCCACACGGGCTTCCTCACCCACGCTCGACTGCTCGCTCCCGCGCAATGACGCCGGGCCAGGGATGAACGCGCTCGACCTCGCGATCCTCGCCGGGGTGGCGATCGCTGCAGCTTGCGGCTACCGCCTCGGCTTCGTCGCGCGGGCGTTGTCCTGGGCCGGGCTCGCCGCGGCGCTCGTCGTCGCCGTCCGGCTCATCCCGGACCTGATGACCGCGCTCGCGGGCGCGTCACCACGGGGCCGGCTCGTCGCGGTCGTCGCGTTCGTGGTCGGCCTCGGCCTGCTGGGCCAGGCGCTCGGACTCGCGGTGGGCGCACTGGCCCACGCGCGGCTGTCGAGCGCGACTGTGGTCCAACGCAGCGACCGCGTCGCCGGCGCGGCCGTCGGCGCGCTCGGCGCGGTGGTCTTCCTCTGGATGCTCCTGCCCGCGCTGGCGAGCGCGCCCGGATGGCCGGCCCGCGCCACGCAGGGTTCCTCGATCGCGGCGACGATCGAGCGCGTCGCACCGGATCCGCCCCCGTCGTTGCGCGAGCTCGGACGGATGGTCGCCGAGGCTCCCTATCCGGAGGTGTTCAGCGACTCGGGCCAGCCGGGCAATGCCGGTGCTCCGCCGCAGATCACGCTGAGTCCCGCGGTGGATGCACGCGTGCGCGACGCCGTGGTGCGGGTGGAGGGCCAGGCGTGCAACCAGATCCAGGACGGCACCGGGTTCGTGGTGCAGCCGGGCATCGTCGTCACGAATGCCCACGTGGTCGCGGGGGAGCGGGACACGTTCGTGTTCCTCCCGAACGGCGACAGGCTCAAGGCGCGCGTGGTGCGCTTCGACCCACGCCGTGACCTCGCGGTCCTGTCCGTCGCCGACCTCCCGCTCGACCCGCTGCGCCTCGCCGACGCCCAGCCCGGCACGATCGGCGCGGTGTACGGGCACCCGGGCGGCGGGCCGTTGCGTCCCACGCCCGCCCGGATCTCGGAGCAGATCGACGCCCGCGGGACGGACATCTACCGCACCACTGCGACCCAGCGCGCCGTCTTCGTCCTGGCCGCCCAGCTCGCCCCCGGTGACTCGGGCGCGCCGCTGGTGGACCAGGCCGGCAATGTCGTGGGCGTCGCCTTCGCCATCGATCCCGGCGCGGACACGACCGCGTACGCGCTGACGAACGACGAGCTCCGCCCCGTGCTGAACGCCCTCCCCCGGGACACCGCCGAGACCGGCTCCTGCCTCGTCGGTTAGGCGAGGCCGAACCAGCTGAGGATCGTCAGCGCGAGGACGACCGCGGCGAGCACGGAGACCACCGCGACACAGATCGTCGCCACGAACTTGAAGCGCGGCCGGTTCGCAGCCTCGCCCAGCACCGACGTCCGGTTCGCGAGGATCAGGATGAACGTCAGGATCACCGGCGTGATGACCCCGTTGAGGATCTGCATCGTGATCAGCAGGTCGATGAGGTTGCCCGGGACGAGCGCGACCGCCGCGCCGATCACGACCTGGGCCGTGAACAGCCCGAGGAACAGTGGGGCTTCGCGGAAGCGACGCGACACGGACCGCTCCGCGCCGACGGCCTCCGCCACGCCGTAGGCCGTCGAGAGCGGGACGACCGCAGCCGCGAGCAGCGACGCGCCGAGCAGACCGATCGCGAAGAGCGTCTCGGCGCCCGCGCCGGCAACCGGCTCAAGCGCCTTGGCGGCCTCACCCGCCGACTGCAGCGGTCCGGATCCGCCGATCGTCGCTGCGGTCGCGATGATGATCGACATCGCGATGAGGTTGGCGAAGATCGAGCCCGCGATCGTGTCGATCCGCTCGGCCGGGTACTCGTCGGGACCAATGCCACGATCCGCGACCGCGGCCGCCTGGTAGAGCTGCATGTAGGGCGTGATGGTCGTGCCGATGATCGCGACGGCGAGGAAGAGGAATGCCTGGCTGTCGACGAAGTGGGGCCAGAGCGTGTTCGTCGCGACCTGGCCCCAGTCCGGGTCCGCGAGCACCATCGAGATCGGGTACGCGAGGAACACCAGCGACAGCAGCAGGAAGACGCGCTCGGCCCGACGGTACGAGCCCAGCACCACGACGCTGAAGATGACTGCGGCGGAGATCGGCACCGAGATGTACCGGGAGACACCGAAGATCTCCATCGCCGCGCCGATGCCCGCGAACTCGGAGACGACAAGTCCCAAGTTCGCGACGAGCAGCGCGCCGACCGCGAACGCGCCCATGCGCAGGGAGAACTGCTCCCGTACGAGCGAGATCAGCCCCTCGCCGGTGTACGCCCCCAGCCGGGCACACATCTCCTGCACAACCACGAGCGCCACGGTGACGAGCACCATGACGAAGAGCATCGAGTAGATGAACTCGGATCCGGCCGACGCGTAAGTGGTGATCCCGCCCGCGTCGTTCCCCGCGCTCGCGGCGATGACGCCGGGCCCGAGCACGGCGAAGATCGCGAGCGGCCGCACGATGCGGCGGCGGCGCGGCGCGGGAGGCGGAGGAACCGGAACCGCGCTCATGACCAGCTATCCCATCAGCCCAGGAGCCGCAGGAAGCGGACCTTGCCGCGGTCGGGTACGAGCGCGTCCACGAGGTCGTCGGCGAGGATGCGTCCCACGGGCCGGTCATCGTCGTCGATGACGAGCACGGAGGAGCCCCGCGAGTCGATGAACCGCTTGACCACCTCGTCGAGGGACGCGTCGGGCGACACCGTCACCGGCTCGGGAGGACCGGCCACGTCGATCACCGCGTCGTCCTTCGACGCCACCAGCAGCTCGAACAGGCCGATGTCGTGGATCAGGCGACCCGTGTCGTCCACGATGATCACCGCGTCGACATCGGCCTGGTGCTCGGCCTGGCTGCGCAGGATGCGCCGGACCTGGCCCACCGTCTGGTCGGGGCGCACCAGGACCAGGTTCGTCGTCATGACGCCACCGGCCGAACCCTCGCGGTACAGCAGGAGCGCGCGCAGGCGGTCGGCCTTCTCGCGCGGCATCACGTCGAGGAGCTCCTTCGCCTCGTCCGCTTCGAGGTCACGCAGCGCATCCACTGCCTCGTCCGGCTCCATCTCGGCGAGCAGCGACGCCGCGTGCTCGGTCGTCGACTCGCGCAGCAGCGCGCCGAGGTGATCTGCCTCCATCTCCTCGAGCGCGTCCGCCGCCGTCTCCTTCTCGAGCTGGGCCAGCAGCTCCTGGCGCTCGTCGCGACCGAGCTCTTCGAGCAGGTCGGCGAGCTCACCCGGCCGCAACCGCCGCAGCGCCTGGTTCGGCGTGTGCAGTCGCATCGGCCCGGGCGGGCCGATGCCCGAGCTCCCGGTGCCGAACGGCTGGATCGCGGCCCAGTCGATGACACGGTCAGGCGTGGGGCGGCGGCGCCAGCGCGGGGGACCGAGCCGGCGCAGCAGGGTCTGGAAGCCGACATCCACGCCGACGAGGCGGTACTCGTCTCCGACTCGCGCCAGGTAGAGGTCCGCGGCCCGGATCACGCGCACGCCGTCCACGTCGACGAGCTGGTGGTCGACGACATCGCCGCTCAGCACCACTTCGCCGGGACGCCGTTCGAAGTCGCGCAGGTCCAGTCGCACCGAGTGCAGCGTGACGCGCTCGGTGCTGATCTCCCCGACGTGGTCGATCGGCACGAAGACCCGACGCCGCGCCACGCGCACGACGAGCCCGGTCACGGGCGGGTACGGCTCGCCCCGCCAGCGGACGACGACGTCGAGCAGGCGCCCGACCTCCGCGCCGGTCCGGTCCCTGACGGGACGACCGACGAGGCCGGCGGCAGACACGAGCGCGTCCGCGACCGTCCGGTTAGCGAGCAGGCGTTGGGTGCGGTGCTCACGCCGGCGGCGAAGCGCCGAGGGAGTGGGCAGGGGCGGACGGCGAGCCATGGCGCACCTCCGGATCGGTGGTGGGCGGACGGGGACGACGAGTGGAGCTGGGTCGGCCCGCCGGCTCGCAGTGACGTCCGGGATCAGACGCGGGGGAGCAGGCGACAGGCGCGACCGTCGGTACTCGGAGGTTCGTCCGTATGCATCGCGCCCACCTCCTCTCGCGGATCCGGCCGCTGATCCTTCGGCATCGAAGGATCGATCCAAAAGCCGCAACAGTTTAGCCCCGAATGCCGATCCGCTCGGGCCCTGACCCTTTCCGCCCCTTCGGGCCGGACCATCGACGTGGCAGGCTCGCAGCGTTCGCTCCACCCGCGGAGTTCTGTCGACGGCGGTTCGTCCACACCTCGCGGTGGGTCGGTGGCGAGTCGACCGCTCCGACCGATGACCCGTGGTCGGATCTGCTCGAACGCTCCGGCCGCGCGCGCCCGACCTCGCCCCGACGCGAAACCGCTCCGAGCGCGATGCCCGGAGCGGTCGTCGTGATGTCGGAGTGGTTCCGGGCTACTCGGCCTCGATGAAGATGCACTCGCCGGGGCACTCCTCGGCGGACTCGATCGTGGCCTCGAGCATGTCGTCGGGGATGATCGCCAGGCCCTCGGGACCGCCCGGGCTGCTGAAGACCTTGTCGCCCTCCTTGACGTAGGCGAGGCCGTCGTCGAGCAGCGTGAACACGGTGGGCGCGATCTCCTCGCAGAGCCCGTCGCCGGTGCAGAGGTCCTGATCGATCCAGACCTTCATGGGCATTGGGTCCTCACCTCTTCGTGGGGTTGGTCGACGGGTACTCGGAGTAGTCGGTCACGCGGTGACACGGTTCGCGGTCGAGAGTAGGCCCGCGTTCCCATGCCAAGCAATTTATCAAGTGCGGATGTGGAAAATGCACATCGGGGGTTCCATCGGTCGCTAGGGTGCCCAGGTGTAGGTTCGATCCACCCGGCAGAGACCGCCCGGTCTCGAGAGAAGGAGGGTCATCGTGGCTTCCGAGCACGAGCGACGCCTCGCCGAGTACGAACGCCAGGTCGGCGATCTCCAGGACCAGCTGAAGACGCTCGAGGAAGAGGTCGTGGTCCTCCGGCGCCGGCTCCAGGACGCACCCAAGCGCGTGCGGACCCTCGAGGAGCGCCTGCTCGAGACGAAGGGCCAGCTCGCCCAGGCGGTCTCCCAGAACGAACGCCTGTCCGCCACGCTCCGTGAAGCGCGCGAGCACATCGCCGCCCTGCGCGAAGAGGTCGAGAAGCTCACCATGCCGCCGTCCGCGTACGGCACGTTCCTCGGCGCGAACGAGGACGGCACGGTGGATGTGTTCAGCGCGGGCCGCAAGATGCGCGTCGCCGCGCACCCCGAGCTCGAGATCAAGGAGATGAAGCGCGGACAGGAAGTCGTGCTCAACGAATCGCTCAACGTCGTGCTGGCCCGCGGCCCCGAGGTCCAGGGCGAGGTCGTCATCTACAAAGAGCTGCTCGAGGACGGCAGCCGCGCGCTGATCGTCGGCCGCGCGGACGAAGAGCGCGTCTGCGAGCTGGGCGACGAGCTGCTCGGTGTTCGGCTGCGCTCCGGCGAGCACCTCCTGATGGACGGGCGCTCGGGTCTGCTCGTGGAGCGCATCCCTCGACCCGAGGTCGAAGAGCTCGTCCTCGAAGAGGTCCCCGACATCACCTACGCGGACGTCGGTGGCCTCGACGCGCAGATCGAGCAGATCCACGACGCGGTCGAGCTTCCGTACCTCTTCGCCGATCTCTTCCACGAGCTCGACCTGCAGCCGCCGAAGGGCATCCTGCTCTACGGCCCTCCGGGTTGCGGCAAGACGCTGATCGCGAAGGCGGTCGCCAACTCGTTGGCATCACGGGTCGCGGAGAAGACCGGCAACAAGAAGACGCGGTCGTACTTCCTCAACATCAAGGGTCCGGAGCTGCTCAACAAGTACGTCGGCGAGACCGAGCGCCAGATCCGGTTGATCTTCGAGCGGGCGCGTGAGAAGTCCGAAGAGGGCGTGCCCGTCATCGTGTTCTTCGACGAGATGGACTCCCTGTTCCGCACGCGCGGCACCGGCATCAGCTCGGACATCGAGAGCACGATCGTTCCCCAGCTGCTCGCGGAGATCGACGGCGTGGAGACGCTGAAGAACGTGATCGTGATCGGGGCCTCCAACCGCGAGGACCTCATCGACCCCGCGATCCTGCGTCCCGGCCGCCTGGACGTGAAGATCAAGATCGAGCGTCCCGACGAGGAA
>JADGON010000313.1 GCA_017882945.1 Acidimicrobiia bacterium
CGCAGCACTGCGCCGCTACGCCCGCAACCACAACCTCCGGCTGGTGGACGTCGCCGAAGGTGTCGTCAGCCGCACGCTTGCCGCCGAGGCGATCACCCCGCGGAAGCCGGCCCGGCCTGACCCGCCACCCCCCAGGCCGCCCACGAAGTCCGCGTAGCCGGACCGCGCCGGGAAGAAGCCAGGCCGCCCTAGGGTTGACGCCACCAACGGCAGCGTTCCCCGAGGGAGTCCGACATGCAGGTCAAGGAGCTGGGTCACGTCGTCCTCTACGTTCGAGACCTGGCGCAGTCGCGCCGGTTCTACGGTGAGATCCTCGGGTTCCCCGAGCTGCCCGGCGGTTTCCCCGGTGCTGCCGCGTTCTCGACCGGTCGAACGCACCACGAGCTGCTGCTGATCGAGGTGGGACCCGACGCCACACCGATCCCGAACGGGCGGCGCGTGGGGATGTACCACATCGGCCTCAAGGTCGGCGACACCGACGACGAGCTGCGCGCCGCGCTCGAGGAGTTGCAACGCGCGAGCGTCGAGATCGTCGGTGCGAGCGACCACACCGTCACCCACAGCCTGTATCTGAAAGACCCCGACGGCAACGAGGTGGAGCTCTACGTGGATGTGGAGTCCGCGGACTGGCGCTCGGACCCCGCGCTGTTCAACGCCCCGATCAAGCCTCTTCGTCTCTAGGCGAGGTCGGGGAGGGCCATGAGCTCGGCCCAGGTCAGGTCCTCGCCGACCGGCGGCACGATCCCCTCGGGCAACCAGCGGCTCACGAAGCGGCGAGGTCGCGCGAGCGCGTCTCGACCCGGAGCCGTGACGAGAGGCCGAACAGCACGCTGAGCACAGCCACGGCGCCGATCCCGGCCATGAGCCCACCCACCGCGACCGCGGCGACGACCGCGACACCGAGCTGGACGACGATCAGCAGCCGGCGACTTGCCGCGGACCGCGCGTCGAAGCGCCGGTGGAAGTCGACGAGCTTCGCCGGGGTGGTGAGCCGGGCCCCGGGCAGCACGCCGAGCCCACGCACGAACCCGAACAGCGTCCCGAGCGCGAGCGCGGTCAACGGGTTCCCGGTCAGCGCGGCGAGGGCGACGAGCAGGACGAGCGCCGAGCTCATGATGTACGTGGCGAAGCCGATGCCGATCTGGAACCCGAAGCCCCCGCCGTACACCCAGGGCCGGTAGTCGTCGAGCCAGAGCTCGTTCACCTGGCGCCGGTGGTACGGGATCCGGATGCCGAAGAGACCGGCGTCGGCAACGGCCGCCGCGGCCGCGAGCACCGCGGCCAGCATCAACGCCGTCGTAGTCGTCAGCCCGACCGCGCCGACGATCGCGGCGAGGAGCGCGGCTGCGAGACCGAGCGTCGCGCCCCCGAGGGTCGCACCGAGGACGAACCAGATCGCGGTCGTCCGGAACCGGTTCCCACGGCCCGCCTCTCCCAACGGCGTGATCGTCGAGAGCATCGACTGCCCGCACGGCGACCACGTCGAACGGATCGCCGCGGCCACCGCGGCCACTCCGGCAAGAACCGCGATCAGCACGCCCGCCAGACTAGGCCGCGCCGGGATCAGTGGTCGCGCGGACCGCCGAAGGAGAGCGCCGGGAGCTCAGTGCCGGGCACGAGACCGAGCCGCTGGACCCGGCGGAAGCGGCCGAGGCCCCGCAAGGTGAGATCACGGGTGCCGAGAACCTGCATCCAGGACGGGAACGTCTCGGGCGGGTAGCCGATGCCGAGGAGCTCGCCCGGACGCGCGGCCTGGCTGAGCCGCGCCGCGAGGTTGACGGGCCGACCGATGTAGTCGTCACCGTCGAAGAGCAGCGCCCAGCCGTCCGCGATGCCACCGCGCAGTGCCAACGTGTTCGCGTCATAGCGCGCGATGAGCTCGGCCGCGGCGGCGATCGCGGGACCCACCTCGGTGCCGATGAGCATCGCCCCGTCACCGAGCCACGACGCGATCCGCACGCCGCGACGTGTCGCGATGTCGCGAGTGAGGTTGCGGAACGCATTGAGCGCGTTGATGGCCGCGTGCTCGCCGTTGTTGGCCATGAACGCGGTGAAGCCGCAGAGATCGACGAACACGAAGGCGCGCTCGACCATCGGCATCGCGTCCGCGAGCTGGCGCGGGCTCTCCATGCCGGCCATCTCGGCTCCGGTTCCCATGCTGTTGGCGTCCCCGTTGCGAGAGACGAACGGCACGTCGGCGATCTCCACCACGATTCCTCTTCCACGAATGTGTCGGTCCTGCGCTGCCCCGCGCCGGCACGGTGACCTCTGCTGAGCGATCCGGTCGGCCCGGATGCGCTGCTCCAGACGATATCCCCGCCACGAACGCCTGTTCGAACCATTTTTCAGGCTCTTGCGTTCCCGGGCTTTCGCACTGGCGAGCCGCGGTCGCTGCGTGGGGGTCCCGGCCAGGGTAACGCGACGAGCGCGGAACGGCGCATCGAAAGCGCCGACTTCTACGATGCTCGCAGTGGATGCGCCCGAGTGGTTCCGAGCTGCGCTCGCCGCGCCCCGCGAAGACGACGAGGTCGAGGTCGACGGTTGTCCGATCCACTTCGTGCGCTGGGGCGCCCAAGACCGGCCCGGTCTCGTGCTGGTGCACGGCGGGGCCGCCCACGCGCACTGGTGGGATCACGTCGCGCCGCTCCTCATGCAGGAGTGCTGCGTCGTCGCCGTCGATCTCTCGGGTCACGGTGACAGCGGGCGGCGCGATCGCTACCCGACCTCGACCTGGGCCAGGGAGATCGTCGAGGTCGCGGAGCACGCGGGGATCGCGGGCCCTCCCGTGGTCATCGGGCACAGCATGGGCGGCTGGGTCGCGATCACGGCCGCGGCCGAACAGGGCGACCGGCTCGACGGCATCGTCGTGCTCGACTCACCCGTGCGGCGCCGCGCGCCGGAAGAGGAGGCCGCGGCCGAGGGTGCCGCGTTCGGTCCGCTCCGCACCTACCCGACGATGGAAGCCGCGCTCTCCCGCTTCCGCACCGTCCCCGATCAGCCGACCTCGCTGCCGTTCGTGCTCGAGCACGTTGCGCGCGCGTCAGTGCGCGAGATCGACGGCGGCTGGACCTGGAAGTTCGACCCCCGGATCTTCGATCGCCCGGTCCCGACGGGCGAGCTCCTCCAGCAGGTGCGTTGCCGGGTCGCGTTGTTCCGCTCCGAGCACGGGCTGGTGACACCGGACATCGGCGCCTACATGTACGAGCAGCTCGGCCGCTTGGCACCCGTCGTCGAGGTACCGCTCGCACATCACCACGTGATGCTGGACCAGCCGATCCCCCTCGTCACGGGGCTCCGCACGCTGCTCGCCGACTGGGAGCACAGCGTTCCTCAGCGGCGCACCTAGACGGCCGCGACCGGAAGGACCTCGGTGCGGGCTCGGGCCAGCGCTTCGAGGCCCGCCTCGACGATGGCGACGAAGGCAAAGGCCGCGACCGACCAGTAGGTGTCGAACCACGGGGCCCACTCGGCGACGCCGACGACGACCGCCACCGCGAGCACCGCACCGAGCCGGATCCGGATCAGCTGCCCGAGCGGCCGCCGCCGCGAGACGAGGCTGATGACGATCAACGCGAGGTAGATCTCGGCGAGCGGGATCGCGACTGCCGCCACATCGGGGGTGGGGACGTCCTGGCCGGGATTGAAGATCACGAATCGCGACACCCCGATGGCCACCCCGATGATCCCGAGATGCAGCAGCAGGTGCGCGCCGATCCAGGTCGAGCGCCCGCGGGCCCCGGACGCCGCACCCGCGCGCGGGATGTCGTCGAAGTAGATCGCCCACACTGCGAACACGAGCACGAACTCGAGGGCGACCGTCACGACGTCGATGCCATCGAGCGAGTCGTTGTTCGCCGCGAGCGCCACCTTCACGAACGCCTCACCGCACATGATGATCGTGAACGCGCCGAGGCGCTCGATGAGATGGCGCTCCTCCAGCGGCGGCACGGTGGTGGTGTGCGCCAGGGCCGGTGCGATCGTCACCGCGAGGCCGAGCATCCAGAAGAGGATCCGGGGCGTCTCGGGAAGCGCACCGGCGACGAGGAAGATCGCCGCCGCGATCGTGTACTCGATGGCCCGGCGCCGTGCGAACGCCCCCATGTCGTTGCCCTTCCGCGCCGAGCGCGCGTACGTCACGGCAACCGTGAACGTCAGCAAGCTGTAGGTGATGGAGTCGAACTCAGGATGCGCGTGCAACCCGTCGCCGACCCCGATCGCGAAGAGCGCGACCAGGAACATCTGCGTCAGCGTGAGGATGCGGTACACGACGTCGTCGGAGGGGTACCGGTTGGCGTGCATCGTCGTCGCGAGCCAGACCCACCAGATCGAGACGAACGCTCCGCCGAACCAGATCGACTCGGCGACCGCGTCCGAATGGGAGAACTCGGAGCTGAGGATGAGGATGGCGGCGACGAAGACGAGGTCGTAGAAGAGGTCGAGCCACTCCCGCTCGGACTCGGGCGACACCGGGCTCGGGCTGGGGCCGGGAGCGGCCCCGGGACTCGTCGGCATCCTCTTCTGTAGCACTTCGGCATCCGCGCGTGGTGCCTGCGTGGTTGACTCGGAGCATGTCGGGCCGGTCCACGGGCGCAGCCGCATCCCTCGAGGCACTGCCCGGGGGAACGCGGGTGCCGGCGGAGACCGACGAGCACGAGCGCACCCTCATCGCGTGGCCGACGGAGCAGCGCCGCGACGCGCTCTGGGGCGATCAGCTCGACGCGGCCCGGGCGGTCCACGCGCTCCTCGCTCACGCGATCGCCCGGTTCGAGGATGTGCTGCTCGTCGCGGATCCCGCCGAGGCCGACGACGCCTCGCGCCAGATGGTGAACCCGCGCATCGAGATCCTGCCCGAGGCCATCGACGACTCGTGGTTGCGCGACTCGGGGCCGGTGATCGCGAAGGCGCCGGACGGCAGCCGTCACGCGTTGTGCTTCGAATTCACCGGCTGGGGTGGCTCGTTCACGCCGTTCGATCGCGACGCCACCATCGCGTCCCGCCTCGCCGCGCATCTCGAGTTCCCCTCCTATGACGTCGGCTTCGCGGGCGAAGGGGGCGCGCTCGCGCTCGACGGCGACGGGCTCGTCGTGGCGACCGAACGGTGCCTGCTGAACCCGAATCGCAACCCCGGACGGAAGCGGGGCGAGATCAATCGCGCACTGCGCACGGCTGTCGGCGCCGACACCGTCGTCTGGCTCGACGATGGAATCGCGGAGGACGAAGGCACTGATGGTCACGTCGACAACGTCGTCGCGTTCTTCGCGCCCGGACGCTGCCTGCTGCAGGGATGCGATGACCCCGCCAACCCGAACCACGCGATCGCACGCGCGAACCGCAAGGAGCTCGAGCGCGCCGGGATCGTCGTGACCGAGGTGCCGGTGCTCCCCTACGCCACCGTCGGAGGTGCACGCCGGCCGGTGCCGTACGTGAACCTGTACCCGATCAACGGCGCCGTCCTGGTGCCGATCAGCGGCGATCCCGCGGATGCGTGGGTGCTCGAGCTGATCGGCCGGTGCTTCGCAGGGCGTGAGGTCATCGGCGTCCCGGGGGCGGTCCTCGCGTACGGGGGCGGCGGCGTCCACTGCATCACCCAACCGGTCCCGAAATGAGCTCGGAACCTCGGCTCATCACCGCGGTCGGGGCGGTTCCCGACTCGCCCGCGCGCGTGGATCCCCCGACCCGGGAGCCGTGGCGTCTCGGCCTCGTCCAGCACCGATGGAACCCGCATCCGGCGGAGCACCGCGCCGCGTTGGCGGCCGCCGTCCGCATGGCGGCCGCCGAAGGGGCACGACTCGTGTGCCTCCAGGAGCTGACGCTGTCGCCGTACTTCGCGATCACGCCGGACGGGCCTCACGCGGCCGGCGCGCAACCCGAGCCGCTCCCCGGCGGCCCGACCTACGAGTTCGCGGCGACGCTTGCTTCCGAGACCGGAGTCCCGGTGCACGCGTCGCTCTACGAGCAGTCCGCCGACGACGCTCTCGGGTTCAACACCGCGATCTGCGTTTCGCCGGACGGCACGTTGCTGGCGCGCACCCGCAAGATGCACCTGCCTGTCACCGCCGGCTACTACGAAGACCGCTACTTCCAGCCCGGTGACAGCGGCTACCCGGTCGTCGGCGTCGCCGATGCCCGCCTCGGATTCCCGACGTGCTGGGACGAGTGGTTCCCCGAGGTGGCTCGCGCCTACTCACTGCACGGTGCGGAGGTGCTCGTCTACCCGACGGCCATCGGCTCCGAGCCCGACCATCCCGCGTTCGACACCGAGCCGCTCTGGGAGCA
>JADGON010000314.1 GCA_017882945.1 Acidimicrobiia bacterium
CGCCGGAGGAGACCGAGCCCGACCCGGAAGTGGGGATCGACACCGCCGAGCTCTCGCTCGCGGAGCTCCGGGCGGCGGCGCGACGCGAGGCCGCGCTCTGGGGCGCCGGGGCCCCGACCCCGCCCGAGGTTCCCGAAGTTCCCGCGGTGCCCCAGGTGCTCGAGCCCGAGGTCGCCGTGGTTGCAACTCACTCGGCCGCGGCCGCCGACATCGACTTGGTGGATGTCGAGGTCGACCTCGTGGAGGCCGAGCGCGAGGAGGCTGGCGAGGCTGCGCCAGGTCGCGTCGAGGTCGCGGACCCGGACGCCACCGTCGCGCGTTCCGCGCTGGACGACCCCGACGGGGCCGGGGCTCTCGCCGCCGACGGTTCGATCGATCCCCGCATCCGCGAGCGGAGGGTGGCGGTCACCCGGGCCGAAGGGCGGCGGCGCCTGCGGATCCTGCTCACCGCCGTCACCGTGGCATCCGCCATCGGCATCGCATGGCTGGTCGTCCAATCACCCCTGCTCGCGGTGGAAACGATCAAGGTGCAGGGCACCACACGTGAGAGCAGAGCGGCGGTGGAGGCGGCCGCGGGAGTGGGGAGGGGTTCGGCCCTGCTGTTCGTCGACACGGGCGAAGTGGCCCGTCGAGTCGAGGCCCTCCCGTGGGTCGCCACCGCGAAGGTCGCGCGGCATTTTCCCAACGACCTGCAGATCACGGTGGTCGAGCGGTCGCCCGTGGCCTGGGTTCGCCATCCGCCTCCGCCCGGATCGCCGGCGGGGACACTCGGCGCGATCGCCGTGGTGGACCGCCTGGGTCGCGTCCTCGGCCCCGAGGCCCAACCGCCTGCGCTGCTGCCCGAGATCATCGGCGTGAGCCGGGTTCCCGAGCGCGGCGGCCGCATCGAGCCGGCCGCTCCGGCCGCCGCGCTCGCTCGGCTCCCGGACGCGTTGCGCGCCCAGACCGGGTCGTTGGTCCGGCGTCGCGGTGAGTTCGTGCTGAAGCTCGTGGCGCTCCCGGGCGGCGCGGCCCCGGCGGCGGGGGAGGTCCGTCTCGGCAGTCTGGACGAGGTCGAGCCGAAGGGCGCCGCCGCGCTCGCGGTGCTCGACCAGATCACGGCCGGCCACCAACGGGTTGGCTACATCGACGTCCGCGTACCGGGTGCGCCTGCGACCAGGTGATTGAATGGTCGAGTTGCGTCCATTAGAGTCTCCACCACAACCACAGGTTGACATAACTCTCACCCTCAACCAGAGGTTGAGGGTGAGCGGGTATCCCCACTTCACCGGCGGAACGCGCCGAAGATTCCCGGGGAGCCCGACCGAACGGAAGCCCCCCAGAACCGTCCCGCAGGAAAACAGCGAGGGAGATCGTCCACGATGCTGGGTTCACCGCAGAACTACCTCGCCGTGATCAAGGTCGTCGGCGTGGGCGGGGGCGGCGGCAACGCCGTCAACCGCATGATCGACGCCGGGCTGAAGGGCGTCGAGTTCATCGCGGTCAACACCGACGCGCAGGCCCTGCTCATGAGCGACGCCGACGTGAAGCTGGACCTCGGTCGTCAGCTGACGCGCGGGCTCGGTGCAGGTTCGGACCCCGAGGTGGGCCGCCAGGCCGCCGAGGAGCACCGCGAGGAGATCGAAGAGGTGCTCAAGGGCGCCGACATGGTGTTCATCACCGCGGGCAAGGGCGGCGGCACCGGCACGGGTGGCGCGCCGATCATCGCGGAGATGGCCAAGGCCGCCGGCGCGCTGACCATCGGCGTCGTCACGCGTCCGTTCACCTTCGAGGGCCGTCGGCGTTCGGTGCAGGCCGAGCAGGGGATCCAGCACCTCAAGGAAAAAGTCGACACGCTGATCATCATCCCGAACGATCGACTGCTCCAGGTCTCGGACGAGAAGACCTCGATGCTGAACGCGTTCAAGATGGCCGACGAGGTCCTGCTCCAGGGCGTGCAGGGGATCACGGATCTGATCACCACTCCCGGCCTCATCAACACCGACTTCGCCGACGTGAAGATGATCATGACGAACGCGGGCTCGGCGCTCATGGGGATCGGCTACGCGTCGGGCGACGGACGCTCGGTCACCGCAGCACGCGCGGCGATCTCGAGCCCGCTGCTCGAGGCCAGCATCGAAGGAGCGCGCGGCATCCTGCTCAACATCTCGGGCCCGTCGGATCTCGGGCTCTTCGAGGTCAACGAAGCGGCCGAGATCATCGCCCAGGCCGCGCACCCGGATGCCAACATCATCTTCGGTGCCGTCGTGGACGACGCGCTCGGCGACGAGGTGCGCATCACCGTGATCGCGGCGGGCTTCGACCGGTTCGAGGGCGAACGCCGCCCCGAGGCGCCGCTCGGACTGCTCGAGGAAGAGCGCGCGCTCGCCTCCGAGTCCGGTGAGTCCGACGACGGCCTGGACTCCGGCGACGACGACTTCGACGTCCCCGAATTCCTGCGCTGACAACGCCGAGCGCGTGATCGAGCTCGCCCTCGGTTGCGCCCGGGCGATCTTCACCGACCGTCACGGCGGTACGTCCGTCGCGCCGTACGACTCGATGAACCTCGCGGGCCACGTCGGCGACGACCCGGCCGCGGTCGAGGAGAACTCGCGCCTGCTCGCACGACGGCTCGGCCTGGTCGATCCGTCGCTGTGGGTGCGCCCGATGCACGTGCACGGCACGGACATCCTGGAGGTGACCGCGTCGTCGGGACCCGTCGAGGCCGACGGCAGCGTGACGACCGTGCCGGGTCTCCCGCTGGTCGCGTTGGGCGCGGACTGCGCACCGATCGCGCTCGCGAACGATGACGCGGTCGGCGCGGTGCACGCGGGCTGGCGCGGCGCGCTGGGCGGGGTGGTCGAAACCGGTGTCGCCGCGCTGCGGCGGCTGGGCACCGGACCCGTGCGCGCGGCGATCGGCCCGTGCATCTGCGTGCGTCACTACGAGTTCGGCACCGACGCGCTGGCACCGTTGGTGGCCCGGTTCGGCGCGCGTGCAGCCGGGAGGACCGACGACGGCGCCCCGGCGTTCGATCTGCCCTTTGCGCTGCGCCGCGCGTTGGAGGACGCTGGGGTCGACGAGATCACGGACACGCGGTGCTGCACCGCCGAGTCGGCGGACTACTTCTCGTACCGCCGCGACCACCGCACCGGCCGCCAGGCCGTGATCGTCGTGAAGGTGCCCGTGAGCAGCCGCCGGTGATCGCGGACGCGCTGGCGGAGGTGCGGGAGCGGATTGCGGCCGCAGCTGCGCTCGCCGGGCGGGACCCGGCTGCGGTGCGGCTGATCGGCGCATCGAAGACCGTGCCGGCCGAGCGGGTGGTGGAGGCGCTCGATGCCGGGCTCACGGACCTGGGTGAGAACCGGGCCCAGGAGCTCCTGGCCAAGGCGCCCGTGCTCGCGGACGCCGCGCGGAGCGTCACCTGGCACTTCGTGGGTCAGCTCCAGCGCAACAAGGTGGCCGGCCTGGTGCCCTGGGTCCGCTGGTGGCACTCCGTGGACCGGCTGGCGCTCGGAGAGGCGATCGCGCGGCGGTCACCCAGCGCGCGAGTGCTGGTCGAGGTGAACCTGGGCGACGAGCCCCGCAAGGGCGGGACGGCGCCGGGCGACGTCGCGGCGCTCGTGGGTGCGCTTCGGGGTCTCGATCTCGACGTCGCCGGCCTCATGACCGTCGCGCCCCAGGTGGGAGATCCGCGACGCTGGTTTGCCGCGCTCCGTGACCTCGCGACACCGCTCGAATTGCGTGAGCTGTCCATGGGAATGAGCAATGATTTCGAGGCGGCAATCCGAGAGGGTGCCACCATGGTGCGAGTCGGTCGCGCGATCTTTGGTCAACGGTCACCATGAGCCGGACCACCTCGAGCGAGCACGCAGCGTGATCCGCGGATCGAGCGGAGGCCGACGGTAGGCTGGCAGACGGGAGGAGACTCGCATGCCGGGTATGTGGCAAAAGACGATGGTGTACCTCGGGCTCAAGGACGACGAAGAGGGCTACGAGTACGACTACGACGAGCTCTCGGTCGACGAGGAGCCGGCTGACGCCGCCTACGAGCGCTACGAGCGCCCGGAGCGGGTGGAGCGGGTGGAGCGGCCCGAACGGGCGCGCGAGCCGGTAGCCGTCGTCGCACAGCCCCGGGTCCGTGCCGTCCCGGTCGACGAGGTTGCCCCGGTGCGGGACTCGGCCACGCCCCAGATCCGGCCCATGCCCGCGTCCTCGGCGCGGGTGCACGTGGTCGAGCCGCACGGCTTCAACGACGCCCAGGAGGTCGGCGACCGGCTCAAGGCGGACCAACCGGTGATCATCAACCTCCAGGGCCTCAGCCGCGACCTGCAGCGCCGCATGATCGACTTCTCGAGCGGTCTGACCTATGCAGTCGGCGGCAGCATGTCCCGGGTGGCCGACCAGGTCTTCCTGCTCACGCCGAGCAACGTCGAGGTCTCCCAAGAGGAGAAAGAGCGGCTGCAGGCACGCGGGCTCTTTCGCGCCTGACACACTGCACCTGTGCTGTCGCTCCTCGGCGCAATCGTCACCGTGTACATCGTCGTCATGGCGGCGCGCGCGATCTTCTCGTGGTTTCCCCCCAGCTCCTCCGCGAGCGGCCTCGCCACGGTCAACCGTTTGCTCATGGACCTGACCGAGCCGGTGCTGGCACCGCTGCGACGAGTGATCCCTCCGGTGGGGATGTTCGACTTGTCCTTCATGGTGGCCTTCTTCGGCCTTGTGATACTCCGAGGGCTCATCTACGCAAACATGTAGGTGCGCGATTTTTTCGCCAGCATGGCTACCTGGCCCGGGTCGCGCGTCATAGCATGACGACATGGACGTGACGCCCCGCGAGCTCCGTGACATCGACATCCGCGAAGGCTTTCGCGGGTACAACCGAGACGACGTGGACGAGCTGCTCGAACGGGCCGCCGCGACGATCGAGGGACTGAACGAGCGCGTCCGCCGGCTCACCGAACAGGTCAGCACGGTGGAGGGCCAGCAAGGACAGTCGCGCGAGACCGAGGACATGCTCCACCGCACCCTGCTCCTCGCCCAGCGCGCGGCCGACGAAGCGGTCGCCGAGGCGCAGTTCAAAGCCCGCCAGATCCTCGACGACGCGGAGAGCAAGTCGCGCGCGCAGCTCGCCGAAGCCGAGTCGGCCGCTCGGCGCCAGGTCGATTCGGAGCGCCGTCGCCTCGAGACCGAGGTGCTCGAGCTCGGCTCGCGCCGTGA